>CAZTUZ010000003.1:0-67932 GCA_964617055.1 uncultured Thiothrix sp. | reverse complement strand
CACCAACACGTACTGACACACTCTTTCCCTACACGACGCTCTTCCGATCTTCCCAAGTACCTGCCCCAAATAGCGGCTAACGCTGGATTAGCCGCTGTTGGATGGGGAGATTACAGCACCGACAGATCGGCGACGCGCAGGAACAGACTGCGCAGGCTATTGAGCAGAGCGAGACGGTTATTTTTCAACGCAACGTCGTCTGCCATGACCATGACATCATCGAAGAATTGGTCGACAGGTTCGCGCAGTTCCGCCAACGATAACAATGCGGCTTCGTAGTCACCCGCTGCGAACAGTGGCAATACTTTATCCTGTTGCGCTTGTACCGCTTGCGCCAATGCTTGTTCGGCAGGCAATTGCAGCAAGGCGGCATTCACGGTTTCGGGCAATGCGCCGTCGACTTTCTTGAGGATATTGCTAATGCGTTTGTTGGCGGCGGCGAGGCTTTCCGCAGCGGTCAATTGACGGAACGCGGCAACCGCTTTCACACGACGGTCGAAATCCAACGGTTGGGTGGGTTTGAGAGCCGCCACCGCTTCGACCACATCGCCGCCAATGCCTTGTTCTTGGTAGTAACCGCGCAGGCGTTCGAGGATGTAATCCAGCGTTTCCGCCGTGGCAGGTTTGCTGCCCAGTTGTGCGCTGAGGTTGTCCGCTGCTTTATCGAGCAAATCCGCCAAATCCAGCGGCAATTGCTTTTCAATCAGCAAACGCAATGCGCCCAAGGCGGCACGACGCAAACCGAATGGGTCTTTCGCGCCCGTCGGTTTTTGCCCAATGCCGAAAATCCCCGCTAAGGTGTCCAACCGTTCGGCTAATGCGAGGATTTGTCCGGTCGGGCTGCTGGGCAATGCGTCGCCCGCAAAACGCGGCATGTATTGCTCGTCTAAGGCTTGTGCAACTTCTGCCGCTTCGCCGTCGTGGTTGGCGTAATAACGCCCCATAATGCCTTGCAATTCGGTGAACTCGAACACCATGTTGGTGATCAAGTCGCATTTGCCCAATTCCGCCGCACGCACCGCTAAAGCCGCATCTGCGCCTAATTGTTCGGCAATGTACGCCGCCAATTGCGCTACTCGTGCCGATTTGTCGTACAGCGTGCCGAGTTTTTGCTGGAAGACCATCGTTTTCAAACCGTCACGACGGCTTGCCAACGTTTGTTTTTTGTCCTGCGTCCAGAAAAATTCCGCATCGCTGAAACGCGGGCGAATTACGCGCTCATTACCTTCGGCGACCCGTGTCACGTCACGGCTGGCAATATTGGCAATGGTAATGAAATGCGACATCAGCTTGCCATTGGCATCAACCAGCGCGAAGTATTTTTGATTGTCCTGCATGGTGGAAATCAAGGCTTCTTGCGGCACGTCGAGGAAGCGTTCTTCAAACTGACCCGCCACGGCATTGGGGTATTCGACCAGCGCGGTGACTTCATCTAACAAGCCGTCGGGCATCACGGCTGTACCGCCAAAAGACGCAGCGGTGGTTTGCACTTGCTGGCGAATCGTGTCGCGGCGTGCGGCGAAATCCGCCACCACAAACGCCGCTTGCAACTGCGCGGCGTAAGTCGATGGCTGTTCAATATTAATCGCATTCGGCGCGTGGAAACGGTGTCCGTAAGACACTCGTCCGGTTTTAATGCCGAGGATTTCCGCATCAATCACGCTGTCGTTTGCCAGCATCACCAACCAATGCACCGGACGCACGAATTCCGCCGTGCCGCTGCCCCAACGCATTCGTTTGGGAATCGGTAATGCTGCGAGTGATTTTTCCACTATCGCGGGGAATAAGGCGGCGGTGGCTTGTCCGGCTTGTTGTTGGCGGAACACTAACCACGCGCCTTTGTCGGTTTCGATTTTGCCTAAATCCGCGACTTCAACCCCGCACGATGCGGCAAACGCTAACGCGGCTTTGGTGGGGCTGCCGTCCGCATCGAACGCACCTTTGATGGCAGGGCCGCGTTTTTCAATGGTTTGGTCGGCTTGTTGCGTGGCAATGCCTTGCACCCACACTGCTAAACGGCGTGGCGCAGCGTAAGGGATGACGCTTTGCGCGGTTAAACCCGCTTCCGCCAAGCCTTTGATAATGCCGTCGGTAAACGCGGCGGATAAGGTTGGCAGGGCTTTCGGTGGCAGTTCTTCCGTGCCAATTTCAACCAGTAAATCTTGCAACATCTCAGTTCCCCCCTTGCAACATTGGGAAGCCTAACGCTTCACGGGTGTTGTAGTAACTTTCCGCCACGGCACGCGCTAAGGTACGCACGCGCAAAATGAAACGCTGGCGTTCGGTCACGGAAATGGCACGACGCGCGTCCAACAGGTTGAAAGTGTGCGAGGCTTTGAGCATTTGTTCGTAAGCAGGCAGCGGCAATCCCGCTTCGATCAGGCGTTGGCTTTCGCTTTCGCACACGTCGAATTGGTGGAACAAGGCTTCAACATTGGCGTGTTCAAAGTTATAGGCGGATTGTTCTACTTCGTTTTGGTGGTAAACATCGCCGTAAGTCACCACACCTTGCGGACCTTTTGCCCACACGAGGTCGTAAAGGCTTTGCACGCCTTGCATGTACATGGCTAAACGTTCCAGACCGTAAGTGATTTCACCGCTGACGGGGCGACAATCCAAACCGCCGACTTGTTGGAAATAGGTAAACTGCGTGACTTCCATGCCGTTTAGCCACACTTCCCAACCCAAGCCCCACGCGCCTAAGGTGGGGGATTCCCAGTTATCTTCCACAAAGCGAATGTCGTGTACTAATGGGTCAAAGCCCAGCAGTTTGAGCGAGCCTAAGTACAAGTCTTGGATATTGTCTGGCGATGGCTTCAACAGTACTTGGAATTGGTAGTAATGCTGCAAACGGTTAGGGTTTTCACCGTAACGTCCGTCAGTGGGGCGGCGCGACGGTTGCACATACGCGGCACGCCACGGCTCAGGTCCGACGGCGCGTAAGAACGTGGCAGGGTGGAATGTACCCGCGCCCATTTCCATGTCATACGGTTGCAGAATGACGCAACCCTGTTGCGCCCAATAGTCTTGCAGGGCAAGGATCAAACCCTGAAAGGTGGATAAGTCGTAATTCGCCATTGCTTGCTTTTGAATTGTGCCGGAAAGTGGCTGAGTATACTGCATCAACGGGGGAATGGCATTGCTTACCCACATAAGCCGCAAAATGTTAATGCGTGGTTTGGTCAGGGGATATGACGTACCGCGTTTCCGGCGTTAGAATGCCCTTTTGCCAAGAATTTGCTTGAGGAGCTTATCATGCCCGTTTACCGTTCCCGCACCTCCACTGGCGGTCGCAACATGGCTGGCGCACGCGCTTTGTGGCGTGCCACTGGGATGACCGATGCGGATTTCCAAAAACCGATTATCGCCATTGCCAACTCATTTACCCAATTCGTTCCAGGGCACGTTCACCTCAAGGATTTGGGGCAATTGGTGGCGCGGGAAATCGAAGCCGCTGGCGGTGTTGCCAAAGAATTTAACACCATCGCGATTGATGACGGCATTGCGATGGGTCACGGCGGGATGTTGTATTCCCTGCCATCGCGCGAAATCATTGCGGACGCAGTGGAATACATGGTCAATGCGCATTGTGCTGACGCGCTGGTGTGCATTTCCAACTGCGACAAAATTACCCCAGGGATGTTGAACGCCGCATTGCGTTTGAACATTCCCGTGGTATTTGTTTCTGGCGGGCCAATGGAATCCGGTAAAGCGGTGATCCAAGGCAAAGTCGTGAAACTGGACTTGGTGGACGCGATGGTTTCCGCCGCCAATCCGAAAGAAACCGACGAAGACGTGACCACAATGGAACGTTCCGCGTGCCCAACGTGCGGTTCGTGTTCCGGCATGTTTACTGCTAACTCCATGAATTGCCTGACCGAAGCCTTAGGCTTAAGCCTGCCGGGGAACGGTTCAACCTTAGCCACGCACGCTGACCGCGAACAATTGTTCCTGCGTGCCGGACGCTTGGCGGTGGAACTGGCAAAACGTTACTACGAGCAGGACGATGCGTCAGTATTACCGCGTTCGATTGCCACGTTTGAAGCGTTTGAAAACGCGATGTGCTTGGACATTGCAATGGGCGGTTCGACCAATACCATTTTGCACTTACTCGCCGCCGCGCAAGAAGCAGGTGTGGCGTTCACCATGAACGACATTGACCGCCTCAGCCGTAAAGTACCGCAATTGTGCAAAGTCGCGCCTTCCACCCAGCTTTACCACATGGAAGATGTCCATCGTGCGGGTGGTGTCATGGGGATTTTGGGCGAACTCGACCGCGCCGGATTGTTAAACCGCAACGTCGGCATGGTTCACAGCCCCACACTCGCTGCTGCACTGGAACAATGGGACATTAAACGCACGGCTGATGAAGCGGTTCACACCTTCTTCCGCGCTGCACCGGGCAATGTACCGACCCAAGTTGCCTTCAGCCAAAACAAACGTTGGGACGCGCTGGACGACAACCGCGCTTCCGGCTGTATCCGCGACCTTGCACACGCTTACAGCACCGAAGGCGGTTTAGCGGTGTTATTCGGCAATATCGCGCTCGACGGCTGCGTGGTCAAAACCGCTGGCGTGGATGACAGCATTCTCAAATTCTCTGGCCCTGCGCGTATTTTTGAATCGCAAGACGCAGCAGTAGAAGGCATTTTGGGCGACAATATCAGCGCGGGTGACATTGTGTTGATTCGCTACGAAGGTCCTCGCGGCGGCCCTGGTATGCAAGAAATGCTCTACCCCACCTCGTACATCAAGTCCAAAGGTTTGGGCAAAGCCTGCGCACTAATCACCGACGGACGCTTCTCTGGCGGTACATCCGGCTTATCCATCGGGCACGTTTCCCCCGAAGCGGCTGAAGGCGGCGCGATTGGCTTGGTCGAAGAAGGCGACATGATCGACATCGACATTCCCAACCGCACCATCAACGTGCGTATCAGCGATGCCGAACTCACCGCACGCCGTGCCGCAATGGAAGCCAAAGGCAAAGGCGCGTGGAAACCCGTCAACCGCGAGCGCGTCGTCAGTGCCGCCCTCAAAGCCTACGCCGCCATGACCACTTCCGCCTCACGCGGCGCGGTACGCGACGTAACGCAGTTGGAGAAATAATCAATGGAAAACCATGATTTGCCATCCATTGATGCGAAGATTATGGAAACCATGCAGGAAATTGGGCTTGAAGCCCAATTTCTTGAGTTTCATCAAAACTTTGCCAAAAATAATAACCAAATCTTGCTGGTTATCAAAAACTTTGGTGCATTAAACGACGTAACCTTGCACCTCCGATCCAAATCATTATTGATTGGGAAAAATAATACGGGTAAAAGCACTGTTGCTAAATTATTGGCAATTTTACTTAATAATGATTTTTTAGCTGCACTCAGTCAGATCAAATTAGCTTTACCTATGTATAATCGTAATGGCTGTACAATTGGATAAGCTACTGGCTAATTTTATCATTGAAGAGCCGGAAATCAATTTGCATCCCAGAGCACAAAAAGGTTTAGTAAACTTCATGGCGGAAGCAACGGCAAATACAACAACGCCGTAAAGAAGAATTGGAACTCTACAAACTGTTTGCGAGTGATGCGGCATTCAAAACATCATGGATGCAAAGTATGCAGCGTATGGTAAGTCCTTAATTAAGGATGTAGAATGAATCAGGCAAGCCGATTAGTTAATCTTACCTGTCGTGTGAAGCAATTTACCGTTTCACGCAGTTGTTGGATTAACGGCGATAACGTGTATCTCAACCCTTATCGATAAAATAAGGGTTGAGTGGAGTACGGATTTACGGCAAACCTGCTTTTAGTGTATCTGCCATTTTGGTGTCGAGGTTGGTTTTGGAATGATACATGCCAAAACCGCTAGGGTCATTATCACGATATGTCCATAATGACCAGCTAAGTCCAGCGGCATTAAAAATACTCATTTTGTCAGCGGTTATGTTGTAACGTGAGTTGCCAAGCGAGCGGCTGACAGCACCAAATTCACCAACATATAAAGGCACACGGTTTTGTTTTGCCCAGTTAATAAAAGGGTTCATGACTTTTTGTAGCGCGGCTTTGTTGTAGTATTGGTATTGTCCATTAACATAATCCACGCCTAACGAAACGAGTCCGTGATTATTGGGTGCGTAAACCCAGCCTTTAATGCGCAGAGTATCACCTGCTTTAACCGTTGCTAAGGGTTTAACATAATTACCAACATCGCTATAAGTCCAAACACCAAAGCCGTTATCACTGGTATTTTGTAATTTTAAGCTATGGCTTCCGCTATGTGTGACACGATTATCCCATGAACTTGTCACATTATCGCCTGTCCAGAAATGCCAAAGTGCAGGGCTGCCACTATCCCACATTGAGGCTTGTTCCATACCGCCATTTGCAATAGGCAGATCAACACCGTTTTTAGACCAGCTTAAATCGTCAAACCAAACATTTCCTGCATTATTAGCAATAGCAAGTTTCAGAGCAGCAAATTCAACCCCAGCAGGTACAGTTAATGCACCACTATCTAAATATTGCCAGCCGGAGATAACGTGATTGAAATTATTAGCATCACTACTCCAATTAGCCCATGTTGTACCAGTTATCACATAGCCAGGGTAGCGGTAATTGTTTGGAATGGCAGAATCACTTGCCCAAGTTACGCCTGCATGTGTTACCAGAAATGGTGTGTAATCATGAAAAGAGTAAACCGTTTTATTGTCATTGATACGGCGTAAATTACCTGTTCCCATTGCAGGGGGTTCGACAAATAATAAATGACGGCTGTCAACATTGCGAATACTAGCAGCAAGGCGATTTGCTAAATCCCACCATTGATTTTCGTCTGCAGGGCTGGGTTCATTAAATAGATCATAACCCGCTACGGTAGGGTTATTTGCATAATGGCTGGCAATATCCACCCATAAATCCACCAATTTCTGTTGTGCGCCGCTATCTGTCCAAATGGGGCTAGTCGAACGGTCTACATCGTCAGCATTTGGGACAATGTGCATGTCTAAAATGACATAAACCCCGTATTTTTTGCACCAATTAATGTAGCGATTAATGAGTCTGTAGCCAAAATCTGTTTCAAAAAAACGCCAATTCAACACCACGCGAATCGAATTAACACCAAGGCTCTTTAAATACTGAATATCACTTTCACTGGCATAATTCCACGATGCTGTGGGATTCCAAGTGTAACTATAATACCCGTTATCCATATTAACACCGCGCAAATACACGGTATTTCCTGCACTATCGATAATCCTACTGCCATTCACTCGCAAAAAGCTAGGTGTGGTAGTGGCATTCGCCGCTATGGTTTCTGTCGTATTTTCGGCAAGAGTTAAAACCGGAAATGCGCCCAATAATAGGCCGCACAATGCGACGCGACAATTAAAAGCCCCAAGTCGTTGCATCTCACACTCTCCATTGTTAGCAAGCTCTAGTAGAGAGTGTAGAATATTTATACCAATTCTAGCGTTTTATCCAATTGCGCCAGCGGCGTGTAGAAATGTGGGGAAAGGCGAATCCCACCACCGCGCGGTGCGCATAGCACATTTGCCGCCACTAAGCGTTGGAATAGCGCGTCAGTGTCGCCCGTTTTGAGGCGGAATGTGATAATGCCGGAACGTCGTTCGGGGCGTAAATCGCTGAGAACTTGCACATCTGTTTTTGCTTGCAAACCGTCAAGTAAGTATTGTGTGCGTACTTGAATCTCCGCCCACACTTGTGCCATGCCGACTGTTAGCAATAAACCGAGGCTGGCGTGCAGCGCATGAATACCGAGCATGTTTGGGCTGCCGCATTCAAAACGTCGTGCGTCAGGTGCGATTTGGTAATCAGTGGCAGCATAATCGCCGATGTTCGCCGTCATGTGCCAGCCAAATTGCGTGATTTTCAAGCGATCTTGTACTGCTTGACGCACATAAAACAGCCCCAAGCCTTCCGCACCGAGCAACCATTTATGCCCATCCGCCACCACGAAATCGGCTTGAATCGCCTGCACATCAAACGGAATCGCGCCGAGTTGTTGGATGGCATCCACGCAAAATAAGATGCCGCGCTCACGGCAAAACGCGCCAATGCGTGCCAAATCCATGCGCAAACCGTTGGCGTATTGTACCGCACTGACACTCACCAAACGTGTCTTCGTATCACACAGCGCGAGCAATGCCGTTTCGGGGTCATCTTGATGCTGATTTAAATCCAACTGGCGAAATGTAACCCCCTGATGTGCCAACGACTGCCATACAAAGCGGTTGGAAGGAAATTCCTGCGCAATACCCACCACGTTATCGCCTGCCTGCCAGTCCAAGCCATACGCCACGAAGGAAAGTCCTTCGGAGGTATTTTTCACCAACGCGATTTCACCTACTGAGGCGGCATTCAGTAAATCCCGCGCCCGTTCGCGTAATGCTTGCTCCACTTGCAACCAACGTGGGTAATGCCATGAGCCTTGCGCTGCATTTTCCGCTGCAAACGCTTGTACCGCTTGTCGTGTTACCTGCGGCCATGGCGCAACCGCCGCATGATTGAGGTGGATGAGCTGTAAATCGGGAACGGGATTTCGCATAACTTACGCCTGTTCGCGTGCTACGGCACGGTGTCCAATGTCATGGCGGTAGTAAACGTTGTTCCAATCAATCGCTTTGACTAATTGGTAAGCGTTGGCTTGCGCTTGCGTTACGCTGTCGCCCAAACCGACCGCACACAGCACGCGCCCACCGTTGGTCACGACTTGCCCGTCTTGTTCCGCCGTTCCAGCGTGGAAAACTTTGCCATCGAGTTGTGCTGCTGCATCTAAACCACGGATTACGTCACCTTTATGGTAAGCATCGGGGTAGCCACCTGCGGCTAAGACCACGCCCAACGAAGCGCGAGAATCCCATTCCGCCGTGACTTTATCTAAACGCTCGTCGAGTGCCGCTTCCAACAAGCCGACGAAATCAGACTGCAAGCGCACCATAATCGGTTGCGTTTCAGGGTCGCCAAAACGGCAGTTAAATTCCAACACTTTCGGCGTGCCGTCAGCGGTAATCATGACACCAGCGTACAGGAATCCGGTGTACGGAATGCCATCTGCTGCCATACCGCGCACAGTGGGGTAAATGACTTCCTGCATAATGCGTTCGTGCATGGCAGGCGTGACCACAGGTGCTGGGGAATACGCCCCCATACCGCCCGTGTTAGGGCCTTTGTCGCCGTCGTCACGCGCTTTATGGTCTTGCGAACTCGCCATTGCCAGAACGTGTTCGCCGTCGACCATGACAATGAAGCTGGCTTCTTCGCCGATTAAAAATTCTTCGATAACCACGCGGCTTCCGGCAGAACCAAATGCATTCCCCGCCAGCATGTCTTGCACGGCTGCAATCGCTTCGGCTTCAGTTTGCGCCAGAATTACGCCTTTACCTGCGGCTAAACCGTCAGCTTTCACCACAATCGGCGCACCTTTAGCCTGAATATAGGCAATTGCAGGCTCGATTTCGGTGAAATTCGCGTATTCAGCGGTAGAAATGTGATGCCGAGCCAGAAAATCCTTGGCAAAAGCCTTAGAAGATTCCAATTGCGCCGCTTGTCGGGTTGGACCAAAACACCGCAAACCCGCCGCACGGAATTGATCGACAATGCCCTTAGACAGCGGAGCTTCGGGGCCCACCACCGTTAAATCAATACCGTGTTCTTTGGCGTAAGTGGTTAAAGCGTCTACATCTTCCGCCGCAATCGGTACATTACGCATGTTTGGCTCTAATGCCGTACCTGCATTACCGGGGGCTACTAATACTTCACTGACACGACCTGATTGCGCGATCTTCCATGCCAAGGCGTGTTCACGCCCACCACCACCAACGACCAGAACTTTCATGTTTACTTCCGTTAAATCTTGAAAAACGCACCATTAAAGCCGGATTAGGTAGGCGTTTCAATAGCTCCTGCGTTTAATAACACCGAGAAACGGTTTATGGACACTAAGGATAGGATCGGGGGGATAGGTTGAATTACTGTGGATTGTTATTAGCCGCTACTTTACTGAGCGGTTGCCGTCAGGAAAATATGATAGTAGTGCATCCATTGCCACCTGAGCGTGTGGTGGCAACAGTGTATCAGGTGAATACCCACAGTACAGCAAACTGTTGGCGCGAACCTGACCCACGTTCTGTGGTCACGACTACCTTAACAAACCAACAAGTCGTGGAGTTAGTGAATGTCAAAGAAGGCACATTGCACCGCAAACAACGCTACTGGCTGCACGTTCACCCTCATTTGAATCCGCGCAATAGTTGCTATATGGATGTCACTGATCTGATTCCATTAACCTAAAAACCTAACGCTATTGGACTTTACCGTTGCAGACCTTGTACGCTTCTGGTTTTTAATAACCAGTGATGCGTACCGAAACCGCTATGACCACTTTGCAAGCTATTCTCGCTAACCCACGCGGCTTTTGTGCGGGGGTTGACCGCGCTATTGAAATCGTTGACCGTGCTTTAGAAGTGCTTGGCGCACCTGTGTATGTGCGTCATGAAGTCGTACACAACCGCTTTGTAGTGAATAACTTGCGGGAAAAAGGCGCGGTATTCGTGCAAGAACTCGACGAAGTGCCTGACGATGCCACCGTCATTTTCAGCGCACATGGCGTATCGCGGGCGGTACAAGACGAAGCTAAACGCCGTGGTTTGAAAGTATTCGATGCCACTTGCCCGTTAGTCACCAAAGTCCACATGGAAGTGCTGCGTTACAGCCGTGAAGGGCGCGAAACCATTCTGATCGGGCACAAAAATCACCCTGAAGTCGAAGGTACAATGGGGCAATATGATAACAGTAATGGCGGGGCGATTTACCGCGTAGATTCGCCGCAGGAAGTTGCTGAATTGCAGGTGCAAAACCCTGAACTACTCGCCTTTGTTACACAAACCACGTTGTCGGTGGATGATGCTTCGATTGTGATTGATGCCCTACGCCAAAAATACCCCGCCATTATGGGGCCTAAGAAAGATGATATTTGTTACGCGACACAAAATCGCCAAGACGCATTGAAAAAACTCGCGGATGAAAGCGATTTGGTTTTAGTGGTTGGTTCACCTAACAGTTCCAATTCCAACCGTTTGCGCGAAATCGCCGAAAAACGCGGTACACCTGCGTACTTAATCGACGATGCTGAAGACATTCGCCCCGAATGGTTGGTCGGGAAACAGCACATCGGCGTAACGGCGGGAGCATCCGCGCCTGAAGTCTTGGTTCAAGGGGTGATTAATCACCTACAAAGCCACGGTGCGGCAGTGAAAGTACAAGATTCTGGTATTACCGAAAACGTTTCTTTCGTGCTGCCTAAAGAATTACGCCGCGCTTAAGTGTATCTTGCGGGGGAACGCTGTTTATTTAGCGAACTCCCGCTACAATCTGGCGATCATCGACTCATTCAGCAAGTAAATCTGGCAATGGCACTGTTAAACCTACGCAATATCCACCTCGAAAACGGCGATAACCGTTTATTTGACGGCATTGAACTGCAAATCGAGCAAGGCGAACGCCTGTGTTTGGTTGGGCGCAATGGTACGGGCAAATCCACGCTCATGAAATTGTTATGCCGTGAAGTGCAAGCTGATGATGGGGAAATCATTCATTCGCCCGATTTAAAAATCGCCCGTTTACAGCAAGATGTACCCCACGGCAGCGCGGCAAAAGTGTTTGATATTGTTGCCGAAGGTTTGCGCGATTTACACCCTGAAGACGAATGGCAAGTGCAATGGAAAGTGGATACGGTGCTATCACGTTTGCAGTTGGATGGCTTAGCCACTTTCGATAGTTTATCGGGTGGGTGGAAACGTCGCGCTTTGTTGGCTCGAGCCTTGGTCTCCGAACCGGATTTGCTCTTGCTCGACGAACCAACCAACCATTTGGACATTCCGGCTATTGAATGGCTGGAAGAGTTTTTGCTCGGTTATCGTGGTACGTTACTGTTTGTTTCGCATGACCGCGCTTTCGTGCAAAAACTTGCCACACGCATCATTGAGTTGGATCGCGGCAAACTCACCAGTTGGGTGGGAACGTATCAGCAATACCAAGAGCGCAAACAAGCCGCACTCGAAGCCGAAGCGCAACAAGCCGCGCTATTCGACAAGCGTTTAGCCGAAGAAGAAGTATGGATTCGCCAAGGTGTGAAAGCGCGGCGTACTCGCAATGAAGGGCGTGTACGTCGTCTGGAAGCCATGCGCGAAGAGTTTAAACAACGGCGTAATCTACAAGGCAAAGTACAAGCGCAAATCGGGCAGGCAGATGCCTCCGGTAAAATTGTGATTGAAGCCAGCAACTTGAGTTACGCTTGGCAGAATAAAGCCCTGATCAACCACTTCGGTACTACGGTATTGCGCGGCGACAAAATCGGCATTATCGGTGCGAATGGAGTCGGTAAAACCACATTGATTAAGCTATTGTTGGGGCAATTACAACCCAATATTGGCAAAGTTGATTTGGGTACACGTTTACAAGTGGCGTATTTTGACCAGCATCGAGCGCAATTCGACGACGAAAAAAACTTACGCGACAATCTAGCCCCTGGCTCAGATTACGTTGAGATTAATGGGCAAAAGAAACACATTATCAGCTATTTACAGGATTTCTTATTCACGCCGCTGCAAATCCAAAAACCTGTTAAAGTGTTATCAGGCGGGGAACGTAACCGTTTGTTGTTGGCGCGTTTATTTGCGCAACCTTCCAATTTATTGGTGCTAGACGAACCGACCAATGATTTAGATGCCGAAACCTTGGAATTACTCGAAGAATTACTCATTGAATACCAAGGTACATTACTGCTGATTTCGCATGATCGGAGTTTCCTCAATAGTGTGGTAACACGCAGCATTGTGTTTGAAACTCGCTACAGCGCACAAGGCGAAACGATTAGTATTGAAGAATACGCAGGTGGTTATGATGATTGGCTTATGCAGCGTCCGGTTCAGGAAAAACCCGTCGCCCCCAAAGCTGAAAAGCCTGTAGAAAAACCCAAAGTTGAAAAGCCAGCGGCAAAGAAAAAACTCAGCTTTAAGGAACAGCGCGAGTTGGAACAATTACCATTGCAAATTGAACAATTGGAAGCGGCATTGAATGACCTACAGGCGGCGATGGGTACTACAGAGTTCTATCAGCAAAGTAGTACGGTTATCGCCGCCAAACAACAAGAGTTGCAAGACCTAGAAGCGCAGTTAGAACAAGCTTTCACCCGTTGGGAAACGCTTGAACAACTGGCTAATGGTGGTTAACAAGTAACGATTATGCGTTGTTATGTTATGGGTTACGTTGTACCAGTCGCTATCATCAGAATAAAAAAGTGGCTGGTTTCATTTGGAACCAGCCATTACGCGTCAGCAAATGGTCAGTTGAGGGGTATTTCTGACACGCAAAAAAGTGGCAGGTCAGGTGTTATCTGTGTGGGTCGTCGTACCTGCTCATAACGGCGACTTATGAACATCCTAACAAAAAGATTGTAAACAGCGGTTGACACTTTAGAAATTTTTTCTGGTTTGTAGCGAAAAAAAACAGTACGGTCATGGGGTGTGCCACATTCGGGATAGCCCCACGACCGTATATCCAATGGTAGTCAGTCTAGCGTTCGCCTATTGTCGTTTGTGCCTCGCGTAATGGCGGTACAGTTTCTAATCGAAGATAGCTTAACTAAAGAGAGGAGCGAGAAGAGGGTCGGCTACCACCGACGCGCTATCCCTCCCCGCCCTGACTCGTGCTGAGTGGTACACTGAGCGTGCCGAAGTGCGTAGCCGAAGCAAGGATGGGGTTTCTCGCGCAAGACGGATGAAACATGACCGAGTGTTCGATGGACTTGCCAACCGCTTTCAACGCCAGATTTACGATGATCCGCGCGGTATGATTCGTCTGGCGATTCTGCAAGATGACCTCATGAGCAGTATCGTTCCCGCTACCCCACAACGCCGCCCGTTGCGTGTATTGGATGCGGGGGGTGGGTTAGGGCAAATGTCGATTTGGTTGGCACAACATGGGCATTCCGTGGTGCTTGCCGAGCCTTCTGCGGAAATGTTGCACCGCGCCCAAGCAACGATTGCCGAAGAGTGTTTGCAGGATTCGATTGAATTGGTACAAGCGACAGTGCAGGAATTGGTTGAGTCTGGTTGTGAACCCTTTGATTTTATTACATTTCATGCGGTTATGGAGTGGTTGGCAGAACCGCGAGTGGTATTAGAACAATTACTCACCTGTTTGAAACCAGGGGGGCAAGTCTCATTGATGTTTTTTAACTATCATTCCACGGTGATGCGACGGCTGATTGCGGGTGATTTAGCCACCGTACAGGCAGGTGACATTGCTAGTGATGGGCGCAAGGGTCTAGCCCCTATTTCCCCTCTGAAACCCGATGAGGTATTGAGCTGGTTAGAACCGCTGGGTTTGGAACTGGAAACATGGTCAGGTGTGCGGTGTTTTTATGACTACATGTACCGTGATGTGCGCCGTAGTGCTGTTCTGGATGAGGTATTGCCGTTGGAACGGGCGTATTCCCAACAAGAACCTTGGCGGTCACTAGCGCGTTACCAACACATGTTATGCCGGAAACGCTAAAGACACGGCAACCGTTACTGTGAACTTATACAAACTTGACATTCTCCCCTCCCTAAAGCTCAGTAACCAAGGAAGGGGAGGATGTCAAGTGCTGATGTTTGCACCCAACAAACTGGCGGTATCGGGCACAACCAGCGCGAATAAATCCGCCAATGCCGCCAAACTGCTGGCTTGCAAGGTTGCAGCGGCAACCGTATGGCCGTCGAAAGTCGGTAAATCGCGGGTCGCCGTAGCATTAGCTATTACTACGGGTGCAAAACCGAGGTTAAACGCGCCGCGTGCGGTGGAGTTAATGCACATGTGCGTCATGAATCCCGCCACGATGATTTGCTGACAACCCGTGGCTGTTAAATGCGCTGCCAAATCTGTCCCTACAAAAGCGTTGGGGAAGTGCTTAATAATCACCGCTTCACCCTGTTGTGGTGCGACTTTATCGGCAATTGCGCCAATCGGTGCGCTAATGTCATACGGCGAGCCAACGCCTGCATCGTGTTGAATGTGGAAAATCGGTATCCCCGCCTGCCGTGCCGCCGCTAACAATAACGCGGCTTCGTCGAGCGCGGTTTCAACCCCTTGCAATGCCATGATCCCTTCCCGATAAGTATTCTGGCAATCAACCAATACCAACGCCGAGGCCGCGAACGGTTGTGGTTGTGTGGGCAATCCCGCTAAGTTGCGCAGTGTGGTGAGCTTGGGCATGATGCGTACTCCGTGAATGATTGAAAGCACCCACAGTAACCCGACGCGCGAACGAAGAACATGGATAAAACTGCCCAGCCCACCTGCAAAGTTGCAGCCCTACCTGACTGGAACGATGTGCATTACGCCATGACCGTGGCGCGAATCGGTAGCATTGCCGAAGCCGCACGGCAGTTACAGCTTGACCCTACCACGGTTGCACGGCGGCTACGCGCATTGGAAGCGGCAATGGGTACGCCACTGTTTGAACGCGACAAAGGGTTAGAAGCAGTTACCAAAAAAACTACTTAAATCTATTCAAAATAATTCATTTTGGATAGGTTACAAAATACGTTACCGTTTGTCGGCGAATAGTGGCAGCAAAAACACCGCTGATTAGACAAATATCCTGTTGTACGGCATCCTTTTGACCATGATCATCAGCCACAAAATCTGCCTCAACCCCAACAATAAACAAGCCACGTACTTGGCGAAAGCCGCAGGTACAGCGCGATTTGCTTACAACTGGGCATTGGCGGAATGGCAAACCCAATACGCAGCATGGAAGGAAGGCAATAGCCAACCCAAACCCTCGCAATTTTCACTGCGCAAACAACTCAATGCCATCAAACGTGAACAATTTCCGTGGATGCTCGAAGTCACCAAAAATGCCCCGCAAATGGCGATTATCCAGCTTGGTGCAGCCTTCAAGAACTTCTTTGCCGGACGTGCTAAGTACCCACAATTCAAAAAGAAAGGCAAAAGCCGCGACAGTTTCACCCTCACTAATGATCAATTTTCTATTGACGGTTGCCGCATCCGTATTCCCAATCTGGGGTTAGTGCGGATGCGGGAAACGTTACGTTTTTCCGGCAAAATGCTTTCCGCCACGATTTCCCGCACCGCTGATCAGTGGTTCGTAAGCTATACCGTAGATACCGATTCCAACCGCTTGCCACCTGCCGAAAACCAAGGCGATGCCCTGAGCTTGTCGAAGGGCGTGGTAGGCATAGATTTGGGCGTATCCGCACTGGCAACCCTATCAACGGGGGAAATCGTGACGGGCGCAAAGCCGCACAAAACCTTACTTTCCCGCCTGCAACGGCTTTCGCGTAGTCTGTCCCGCAAGGTTAAAGGCTCAAACAACCGAAATAAAGCCAAGGCAAAATTGGCAAAACTCCATGCGCGTATTGCCGATATCCGCCAAGACACCTTGCATCAACTCACCACTGATTTAACGCGCCGTTTTTCACTCATCGGTATCGAAGATTTGAACGTGTCCGGCATGGTGAAAAACCGCCATTTATCGCGAGCTATCAGTGACATGGGCTTCTTCGAGTTTCGGCGGCAACTGGTGTACAAAGCGGAAATGCGTGGCGGTATCGTGGTGGTGGCGGATAGATTTTTTGCCAGCAGTAAAACCTGTTCGGCTTGCGGTCAAAAGATAGAAAAACTCCCACTGTCCATCAGGCAATGGGATTGCCCGACCTGTGGCGCAAGCCATGATCGGGATGTGAATGCGGCTATGAATTTAGCCAATCACGCCGTGAGTTACACGGTGTCTGCCTGTGGAGGGGATGGCTCTGGTCTTGGGCGCAAGCCAAAGACGAAACCAGCCCCAACGAAGCAGGAATTCAACACCATGCCTACTTTTAGTTAGCTACAGGTAGATTTGGATAGGTTTGAAATAACGGCGTTTAAATCCGACTCCCGCTGGACTGGCAGTCTTGGAACACGGGCAACGCATGGAAAGCGAAATCATCGCTTTGCGCCATTGGGCAAGCGACCGCCAAACGCAAGTACAAGGCGCGATTCGTGTCACGGCGGTGGATGCTTTGGTTTCGCATTACCTCGCGCACTATTTAGCCGAATTACACGCCGATTATCCCGCCTTGTCGGTGGAACTGATTGCCAGCAGTCGCACCTTAAACCTCACGCGCCGCGAAGCTGATGTCGCTATCCGTTTGGCACGACCTAGCGACGGTGATGTGGTCATACGCTGCCTCGGTCATTTAGCCTACGCGGTGTATGCCGCTGCCACCAGCACGGTCAATGCAGCATGGGCAGACATGCCGTGGGTAGCTTACGAACACACTTTAAGCGATGTGCCAGAAATGCGCTGGCTGCACGAACACATTGCCCCGCAACGCATTAGCCTGCGCTGCAATAACATGGATGCACTGGCAACCGCTGTCGCCAATGGGATGGGGCTGGCGATATCACTCCCCATGATTATTCACCATTTTATCGCCTAGATTCAGCTACTTGTGCCAGATAACGCTTTGGCACATGGTCTGTTAGCCAAACACCATTGGCGGAACAATAAAAGCGGAAGCCATCGCGGTGCATTTGCCCAGCCGCAACCGTCAGAATCACGGGTTTTCCATGACGAATCCCGACCTTATGCGCCGTATTCTCATCAGCCGATAAATGCACATGCTGACGGGAACGCTTTTCCAAGCCAGTGTGTAAAATCGAATCTAAAAAACGCTGGGCTGTACCGTGATACAGAATATTGGGTGGTTGAATCGCTTCCAAACCTAACGCAATGGTTTGGAGGGAATGCCCCTGATTTGCACGAATACACGTTTTATCGGCATTAAAACTAAAGCGTTGTTTATCATCATGTAATACCACCGCTTCCAGTTCTGCCATCGTCATGCCGTGTCCGTGGACGGTAAGTTTTACCAGCAGTTCGGGGACGGCTGCCCAACCCGCCGTATCCAAACTTAAGCCAATGGTTTGCGGTTGGTGACGCAGAATAAGACTAAGAAATTTACTGTATTTAACTAAAGTTTGTTTTTTCATGCTTTAAATTACCCCTTCACGCACAGCACCTGTTTGAGCGTGTGCACGATTTCCACCAGATCGTTTTGCGCTGCCATTACCGCTTCAATCGGTTTGTAGGCGGAGGGCGTTTCGTCCACGATGTCGGTATCGACGCGGCATTCGATTCCGGCGACGGCTTTGGCGTGTTCTTCGAGTGAAACGCGGCGTTTGGCTTCGGTACGCGACATCACGCGCCCCGCGCCGTGGCTGCAACTGCAAAAGCTTTCTTCATTCCCTAGCCCGCGCACAATGTAGGAACGTGTTCCCATGCTACCAGGGATAATCCCCATTTCGCCTGCTCGTGCGCTTACCGCGCCTTTGCGCGTTACCCATACGTCTTTGCCGTAGTGATGTTCTTGGCGGATGTAATTGTGGTGACAGTTGACCGCTTCGACATCAGCGGAAAATGCTTTTGGTAACACTTGGCGAATCGCTTGCAGGGTACGCGCCATCATCACTTCGCGGTTGGCTTGCGCGAAATCTTGCGCCCAGCCGACGGCTTCAACGTAAGCGCGGAAATGCTCGCTACCTTCAGGGATGTACGCCAAATCTTTGTCCGGCAGGTTAATAAACCAACGTTCCATGTCTTTTTTGGCTTGCGCGATAAAGTGCGAACCGATTTTATTCCCCACCCCGCGTGAACCGCTGTGCAGCATTACCCACACGCTATCGGCTTCGTCCAAACACACTTCGATAAAGTGATTACCCGTACCAAGCGTTCCCAAGTGCTTCAGGTTATTGCTTTTTTCCAACCAAGGATGCTTGTCGCACAGAGCTTTAAAACCTTCGCTCAGGTGTAACCATTTTTGCAGCACGTCAGTCGGTGGCTCACCCCAGCTACCGTTATCACGTTTCCCTAGCGTCATGCCGTGCGGTACGGCTTTTTCAATCGCATGACGCATGAGTTCCAAGGAATCGGGTAAATCGGCAGCGGTCAACGTGGTTTTCGCCGCCATCATCCCGCAACCCAAATCCACCCCAACCGCTGCGGGAATCACCGCGCCAATAGTCGGTATAACACTACCGATAGTCGCGCCTTTTCCCACATGCACGTCGGGCATCACCGCAATCCACTTATGAATAAATGGCATAGAAGCAGCATTCAGTAACTGTTTTTTCGCGTTGTCATCAAAATGTACACCGTTTGTCCATGCCTTAACCGGAGCATTGCCTTCTTCGTAGAGTACTTCGTAGTTGCCTGTGATAGTCATTGGGGCTTCCTTGTGTGTCCAGTAAAGTAATACCCGATACTTGCAACCGACATGCCAATCAATGTGATTTTTTAACTTATTGTATTTAAAGGATTATATTCTTGAATGTGTCCGTGTGATGAAAAAGTTTTCTGTAAAATCTATCAATAAAGATAAGAAAATATCAAAAAATCTGATAAAAAATTTGTCACGTTTATGGTGCATTTCTTATATGATAGGCATCTTTTTTAGGCATGTTGAGATCATATCGCTCTGGGTGTAAGTAGGTGGTATCAGTCACGGTTAGCCTAACATCCTTATTCTAAAAGAGTTTAGACGGATCGTTAGAGGGGAGATAAATTAGTCCAACTTGGCATGGATTTTGCTGTAATTTTACACAGTATTTGTTCTATAAAATTAGTTTATATAGCGATATTATTTGCTAAATTCCTTTCATGAAAAGGTGCACTATCATTAGCGCATCTCGCTGTTGTTTTGTTAATCAAAAAAGCACAATCTTCCAAAAAAATCAAATATTTGATGAATAACGACATTATTCGCTATTAAGCACCTGTTCATAATTCCACAATTCTTGCTAAACTTAAACTTAGTCTGATGCCCCCAAAAGGGATAGCAAACTGTTTGTTTATTACTCGGCTAGTGCACGTCGTTGTGTTCGGCAACCTAGCCTAGATGAAAAAGCGGTATTGGGGACTTTGGGAGTCAGGCACATTAAGAGGACGTTATCACCCGCAATACCCTGTCATGGGGTGTTGGGGTTGTGCTATGACGGCTTCATTGCGCTATTAATTGTCAACTTCACAGGTGAGGAATCGATCCGCCATGACCTATCGACTTTGTCAAAACCAGAAAGTTCTGTCTGGTTTTAACACAGGCACTAACCAAAGCTGGAAAGGATATCAGCAGAGGGCTTACTTTTTTGTTTCTATCTCGTCAACAATGCATTCAATACAAGCTTAACAGGGGAATGTAATGGCTATTTCTTCTATCGATAAAGACCCACGCACACGCATTGCCACCGTATTGAGTACCAAACCATTGGTGATGGGTATGAGCGCGGTGGATATTGGTTGGGTATTCCACTTAATCGCTTCTATGTGGATGGGTTATCATGCATTCCACGGTGATAATCCTTTGGCGTTTTTGGGTCTGCACGCACCTGCTTATAAGATAGGTGTGGTAGCGATTGCCGAAGGGGCGCGGGCGATTTTAAGTATGTCTAACGTTTGGGAAGAAGAAATCAACTGGTTGGCTTCTACCGTGTTAGTACTGGTGTTATTGAGCGCAGGCGGTGCTGACATGAATCGTGTCGGTACAGTGATGCCGTCTTTCCAATACAATTCTAACGTCGCCTCGGTGGGCGAGGTTAAAAAGTATGATATGAGCAAGTGCTCGTTCAATAACCCTGTATTAGGTCGTGCGCTTAACCAAGAGGAAAAAGCGGAATGCATCGCCATCAATAAAGCGGGGGCGATGGATATGAAATGGGCACGGAACTGCGGGTGTGTCTAAATGAGGCAAGAGCTGACAGAGGGACAACGGGTTCTGATGGGTGAGTTGGTTCACCCATTGAATCAGCCACAAGAACCTGTACAGGTTCATGTTCATGTGGGGGCTAATGGCGCAAACAACGTTAGTCGGTTTTCGCTACTGGCTCTGGTGGGGGCAATCACTGTGGGGATCATTGCGTATTCGTTATACCAAGGGCAGCCTGTGTCGATGACCGTTAGCCAGATCGAGTCCTCTTTGTCCGCAGCCATGAAACCGCAATGGTGGGCTGATTTACAGAATTGGTTTGATAACAAAATCAATTCGCCAAGCACAGTGATGGAGGTTAAGGGGTGACCTCTGGTGAAAAGCAAGCTGGAGAAAGATTGAGTTTTATCCAGCATATTCTTGCAATCTGGGATAAATACAAAATCGGTGTTATTCCAGAGAATATTCGTGTTGCCAAGCCTAACAGCCGCGATTTGATGGACATCGCCATGCCGTCACTGATCGGGATTCCTATCCTGTTGGTGCTATATGTGATTGGTGATGTAACAGCATTTGCATCCGGTTTAGCGGTGGTGGTGGCATTAGCGATTTTGGATGCTTCGCGCCCCTTACGCGGCGGGCACTGGTTGGGTAAACCAGAAGAGTCTGTCGTAGTGACGGAAGAGCAAACCAAACGCCGTTTTTTAATCGATGATGGCATTGACCCCGAAAAATGGTGGGGTAAAACGGTGCAAGACACCTTAAATGCCTACGGAATCAAAGCCAATGTGGTGGCTTTGGATACATCGGGTGCAAGTGTCGACGTTTATGAACTGGTGGTGCAAAAAGGTTTTGACATTACCAGTGTTAAAGATTTGGGTGATAACTTTGCGCGTTCATTAGGACTACCTAAGGGCGAGCGTGTGGCGGTGGATGCTAACATTGGTAATGGACGTGCCGCGTTATACATTCCCAAAGTGCAACGCCGCAAAATCAGCACCACCGAAATGATGCAGCGTGCAGCCGCCACGGACTACGCTTTACCTGGTTTGATTGGTGAAGATTTGGTCGGAAATCCGCTCATTGTTGATATAGCACGCGCCCCACATTTGCTGGTTGGTGGCGAAATGACTGACGAACGCGCCGTGCAAATGCTGAACATGATCCTCAGCAGCGCGTACAGCCGCTCGCCCGATCTGCTCAAATTAACCCTAGTCGACCCCAAACGTCTGGAAATGACGGTGTGTAATCGTTTACCACACATGCTTGAGCCCGTTATTACCGACATGCAGCTTGCCTACCAGCGTTTAAAAGCCATCCATGAGTTAATGGAAACGCGCTGTCAACAGTTGCAAAACGCTGGTGTCGGTCATATTACTGGTTATAATGCTCTGCACCCTAACGACCCAATGCCCTATTACTTGATTGCTTTCAGTGAATTAAGCATGGCATTGAAAGTGGAAACCGCTATCGAAGGGGAAGCAGGTGTAACCGTCGGTGAAGGCATGAAAAAGCTGTTACTCAATCTAGTAGGAGCAGCCCCTACACAAGCGGTTGGCATTCACTTTTTATTTGGTGTGCAATGTTTCGATGCAAAAACCTGCGGGGAAGCTTTACGCCAAGGCATTCCATCCAGTATTGGGTTGCGGGTGCGTGGTCAATCGTTCAGCGAAATGCTGATTGGTCAATCGGGTTGCGAAACTTTAACCAGTAGCGGTGACTGTTATGTACTGATGTCTGGCAGTTCCATTCCTGTGCGAGCGCAAGTAGCTTCTGCTTCTGAAGTTGAGATCGTGAGGATCGTACAAGCGATTAACGAAAAATGGTCAGTATCAATAGCAACACCCGCACCTCCCAGTTCGGAGGAGTAGGCAAAACCGTACATTATTACGTTGACCACCCTGCACAAACGGGGTGGTTGAGTAATACATGGGTGATTGGTTTAGCCATTGGCATTGGTTTGTCGGTATTAGCGGGTGGGGCATCTTTGCTCAAATACAAATCTGCTAAAGCCCCTCCTGGTACATTGAAGCATCTGATTTTTGAAGGTGAATCTGGCACTCGCGGTTACAACAGTTACAATCGCGGCTCAATGCGGTGCGCTAAAAGTAATCGTCGTGACTTGAATCTGACCAACATGACGATTCAGCAAATCCAATATTACCAATCATTGCCGTCATGTTCGCATGAAAAATTACTGGCGGTAGGACATTACCAAATCGTGCCAGAAACGCTGAACAAAGCTGTGCGCACGTTAAACCTGCCACCTCACACCAAATTTACTCCCGAAGTTCAAGATAGCATCTTCGCGCTGTATTTAGCCAAGGAAAAACAACCCGCGATCCGGCGTTGGATTTGCACGGGCGAAGGTTTGCACCGTGCCGCGCACGCTGTCGCAGGGGAATGGGCTATCTTCAAAACACCTTACACGGGGCGGGGGGTGTACGACGGACACGGCAATAATCACGCCCGTATCAGTGCCAAACGGGTGTTATCGGCCTTGGAAAAGGCACGTTCTGATTACATGAAGCTCACCGATGCAGGTTTAGACCCTGATTCGGCGTATGCAGCGGCATTGGGGGTAAAAGCCAAAGAGTCGCCGCCTTCACCTGTACAGCAAACGCCTGCCCCACCGATTCAGCAGTTCGCACCTGCGCCACCTGCAACAATTCGGGTGAATTTACCGCAGCCTGCCCCCGTGCAACCGCTACCGATTCCGACACAAACACCCCAAGACAACGCTGTTTCAGACGCTTTAGCCTTGAACCAAACGCCAGCGGTGAGACGCGCCGTTGCCCAACAATAATTCACTTTTTAACAACAATACCGAACAATAATCATGGCAACGACCGTTATCGGGATTTTAGGCTCACGCTTAGATCAACAAGGGTTGGGTAAGCGTCGGTGGCGACGCTGGCGACCTTCCCTTAGCATTTTAATGCAGCCAGATTTCAACGTGGATGAATTTATTCTGCTGCATCATCCCGACGAAATCGAACTAGCAAATCTCACACTGCATGACATGCGTCAGATAGCACCGCACGTTAAACTATCCAATTATGAAGTGACGTATGATGACCCGTGGGATTTTGGTCAGGTTTATAGCCAGTTGCATGATTTTGCACACGCTTATCATTTTGACCCCGAACAGCACGATTATTATGTTCACATCACCACAGGGACACACGTTGCACAAATCTGTTTATTTTTGCTGACCGAAGCAAATTATTTGCCTGCAAAGTTATTGCAAACCTCACCACCAAAATTCAATAGCGAAGAATGCGATATTCGTGGTACTTACCATGTTATTGATCTGGATTTATCGCGTTATGACCAAATTGCTTCACGCTTTGCACGAGAAACACAATCTGGCATTGCGTATTTAAAAGGAGGTATCGAAACGCGCAACCCCGCCTTTAATCAACTGATTGCACAATTGGAACAAGTTTCCATTCGCTCCACTGCCCCCATTTTATTAACGGGAGCAACAGGCGTGGGTAAATCACAATTAGCCAAACGCATTTTTGCTTTAAAGAAACAGCGCGGGCAAGTCAGCGGGCAATTGGTGGAAGTGAATTGCGCCACATTACGCGGTGATAACGCCATGTCTGCCTTATTTGGGCACATTAAAGGCGCGTTTACGGGGGCTTTAAATGCGCGGGCTGGTTTATTGCGCGAGGCGGATCACGGTTTATTGTTTCTGGATGAAATCGGCGAATTGGGTTTAGACGAACAAGCCATGTTATTACGCGCTATTGAAGAAAAAGTTTTTACCCCATTCGGTAGTGATAAAGCGGCGAGTAGCGATTTTCAATTAATTGCAGGCACAAACCGCGACTTATTTGCACGAGTGCAAGCAGGTAAATTCCGCGAGGATTTATTAGCACGGATTAATGTGTGGACGTACCAATTGCCACCGTTACGCGAACGTTTGGAAGATTTAGAACCGAATATTGAATACGAACTACAGCAATTTGCGAAACGAGTGGGGCATAAAGTCAGTTTTAATCAAGCGGCAAAACTGGCATATTCGGCATTTGCGCACGCGCCCGAAGCCATTTGGCAGGCGAATTTTCGCGATTTAAACGCCAGCATGACACGCATGGCAACCTTAGCAGATGGCGGGCGGATTACCGAAAGCATTGTTGCTGCTGAAATTGCTCGCCTACGTTATGACTGGCGGCATTGTCAAACCGCTGCGGCATCGTTGAACACGACCGCCTTGCATGATTATTTGGACGAAGCCACATTGGCGCAATTGGATTACATTGAGCAGGTGCAGTTATTGGAAGTATTGCGCGTGTGCAAGGGTGCGAAAAGCCTTGCCGATGCGGGGCG
The DNA here is from genome assembly GCA_964617055.1 of uncultured Thiothrix sp. Classification (GTDB taxonomy): domain Bacteria; phylum Pseudomonadota; class Gammaproteobacteria; order Thiotrichales; family Thiotrichaceae; genus Thiothrix. The sequence continues at coordinate 42,824 of CAZTUZ010000003.1, read as the reverse complement.
CACGCTGTTTAACGTGAGTCGCACCAAACGCGCCAGCCAAAACGATTCGCACCGTTTGCGCCAATATTTGCAGAAATACGGCTTAAGTTTCGAGCAAGTGAGTGTGTAACGGGGCAATGCGCATTACCGCCTCACCCCGTTTGTGTTCGTCACGACAGTAGTAAGCCTTTGTCGTCGAAAATGCCTTCAAACAGCACAGAACTGAGGTAACGTTCGCCCGAATCCGGCAGAATCACCACGATGGTTTTGCCTGCGTTTTCTTCTAACTGGGCTAAACGTACCGCCGCTGCCACCGCAGCACCGCAGGAAATCCCTGCCAGAATGCCTTCTTCTCGTGCTAAACGTCGTGCAAATTCCACGGCTTCTTCATTGCTGACTTGCTCGATGGTATCGATTAAGGACATATCCAATACCCCAGGCACAAAGCCCGCGCCAATGCCTTGGATTTTATGCGGCGCGGGTTTTAACGCTTCGCCATTGCGGGTTTGCGTCAGTACTGGGCTGGCAGTGGGTTCAACCGCCACGGACTGAATCGCTTTACCCATTGTGTGTTTGAGGTAGCGGGTTACACCCGTAATTGTGCCGCCTGTACCCACGCCAGCGACGAAAATGTCGACATTGCCATCGGTATCTTGCCAAATTTCTGGCCCTGTGGTTTTTTCGTGAATCGCCGGATTCGCCGGATTCTTAAACTGTTGCAGCAAAACGTATTTGTCAGGGTTGGAAGCGGCGATTTCTTCGGCTTTTGCTACCGCACCGCTCATGCCTTTCGCGCCTTCGGTAAGCACCAGTTTCGCGCCGTAAGCACTGAGCAGTTTGCGTCGTTCGATGCTCATGGTTTCTGGCATGGTCAAGGTCAGGGGAATGCCTTTTGCCGCCGCGACAAATGCCAAGGCAATGCCCGTGTTACCGCTGGTGGGTTCGACCAATTCTTTGCCCGCGCCCAAGAGTCCGCGTTGTTCTGCGTCCCAAATCAATGCCGCACCAATCCGACATTTCACCGAATACGCAGGGTTACGACCTTCGATTTTTGCCAGTACCGTTGCCTTGGCATTGCCAACCACACGATTCAGTTTCACCAATGGGGTGCGCCCGATAGACAGCGCGTTATCTGCAAACCAATTGGACATGGGGTTCTCCTCGTTTCGGTTATTCGGTTGTTTGGGCATACCTGTACATCTTGCCACAAGTCATTGCCAATTGAGCAAACTACCACGCCACGCGCACAGGTCAAGAAGGCGCGACAGATTGAGGTCAGTATCAATACGAAAATCACTTACCCGTTATCGCATAATAGTGTAGGAAATACATTTCACGGACAAGAAAGGCTAATTTTGCGCCCCAAGAACGGTACATTGTGGTTGGGGTTGGTGATACCACGGCATCAATACCCACATCTTTTGCCATCCATGCAGCGCGTTTTAAATGCAGCGGGTCGCTCACAAGAATTGCCGAATGCCAGCCCTGTTGTCGCATGATTTGCGCCGCTTCGACAAGATTCTGCTGTGTAGTACGCGAACGGGTTTCACCCAATATAGCATGATCCGCCACCCCCAAATCACGCGCAAATTGGCGTGCTACCACGCTTTCCGCATGGGTTTTCCCCTCCCCAATACCGCCTGTGAAAATAATGTGCTGGCTAAAACCCTGCTGATATAGCGTAACTGCGTGCCGAACGCGTTCTGCAAGAACAGGGGAAGGATGCGTATTTTGTACCGCAGCACCCAATACGATAATGCAATCAGCCGGAGTTGCATGGTTTTGTGTGCCATCATGCCAAATACTCGTGCCAAGTAACACCAACCACGAGAGCAATGAAGCTAGAAAGATTCTTAACCATTTCATTTGTTTTTTGGATTATGTTTTCTGTTAAGCCAATAAACATCTAACCACCAAGCGGTTATACACCCAGCGGCATACATGATTAAATCGTGAAAGCTAAAGTTTGTTCCCACCGCGATTCTTGCCCAGCCTGTTAAATGCAGTTGATCCGCGATTTGGAAATACTGTCCTATTTCAAGCACTGTGGCGAATATAAATACATTAATAGCGAGGTATTTCGCATCGACCTCCCAGACAGTTTTAATGGCGCAATAAAGCAAAATCACAACAAGAAAATCACCGAAGTAGGCACGAATAAAGGGGTAGGAGTTTAATTGGGTGGCAATGAACACTTCAATGACGAATAAAGCTACTGTTAGGAAGAGCATTATGCGTTTCATTTTTTATTTTCCTCGTAAAAAAACATTGGGGTCAACGAAAAAAAGCCGATTCCAAGACTGTTCTAACGCGGGGTTGTATAACCACGGTTGAGGGTAAGTGGTACGAATATCGTAATGCAAATGTGGTGGTTTGCCTTTGGCATTACCTGTCGTGCCAACAGTGGCGATGGGTTCGCCTGCTGTGACCCATTGCCCGCTTTTTACTTGGGTGGTGTGTAAATGTGCATAGTAATGAATACGCCATTTTGCTCCTAAAATTGCTACGACATTCCCGCCAATACTGTCTTCACCTTGGCGAATTACCAATCCCGATGTGCTGGCTAATACGGGAGTGCCTTCGGCAGCAAAAATATCGATCCCTTTGTGTGTGCCAGAACGTCCCCACGGATAATACCAAAACGATTGTGGATTCCAATCCGCTGTGGTTGCCCCTTGTACTGGGATGCGCGGGTTTTCCGGCAGGAAGGCTACCGCCGCCCCACCTACCATGATGCTACTAATGAATAATCGCCACCCTGAAATCATCATGCTATTTTCCTGTGTTTTTCCATTGTTCTGCTCGTAGCATAAAGAAAAATTTTGCAGGAATGCGTCAGGTTATGTGCAAAGATGGTGCAGTGACCCGCATTATGCAATAAGCACATCACCAACGCGAATCGTCACGCCTTCACCACTACTGAGTGTGGCGTTTTGCCCAAAATACGCGCCTGATAAATGTGAGTAAGGGTTTAAGGTTACTAAGGTGCGCAACGGTTCTTTGGGGTCGGCGATCAAGCCTGTTTGCTGGTCAACCGTTGTTACTTTACAGCGTTGGCATGGTTTGCGTGTGGTGAAACTGTACGCAGAATTGGCAGCCGTGAGCGTTTTGCAAGCATTTTCTCCCCATGCATCCACGTCACTGATGACAATGTTTGGGCGAAAACGGGTCATGGGTACAGGGGTTGTGCCATTGGTTTGTAATTGCGTATTTAACGCATTCAGCGAGGCTTGCGAGGTAATCAAAAACGGATAACCGTCGGAAAATTCGGTATCCGCTGTTTCCCCATCCATGAATGCCGCATCCACCACCCGCACACTTTCTGGTGCGAAACGCACTAAGCGTAAATCCTCTTGCCCTGTCGCTTGTGCCAACCATTGTGTAGCGTGTGCGCCTTCATCGCAGGCTAAACAAGTGTCGCTCCACACCTTTACTGTGCAGCGATTGTCTGGCATTTCTGCCAAATTAATCCTTAATAGTTGCTGGTCTGCTTTTTCCAAAATCAAGTGTGTATCCGTCAGATGTGTACGAATCTGCGCCAATTCGGGTAATTGTCGTTGCGTGATAAACTGCCCGTGCGCATCAACTAGCATCCAATGCCGATCCAATGCCAAACCTTGCGTGGTCAAAGTCGCTGATGACACAGAAATACCTTGCAAGGCTTTAACAGGGTAAATGTGTAGGCTACTAACAATCGGCATAATTAACCTCTATCCATGTGAAATAACAGTTACTGTTCATAGAGTCTTTGTCCTGCAATGTTTAAGTCGGGTAATTCTGGCATAACGATTGTGAGTTGTCCGGCTAATAATGCTTGGCGGACTTGGGCAAATGCTTGCGCTGTCATAGGAATGGTTTGACTTTCCATTGTTAAATAATCATCTCTGCGCTCTACTCGTGAAGTGGCATTTGCTAAAGGTTTGACGTGTGTTGGTAAACCATGAGCATCTAATTTCATCAAAATAGCATCGACGGTATATTGTGTTTTATTATTAACATCAAACTGATCTAAGGCCACCAGAACAGCTTCCTCTTTTTGATCAGCATTAATGTCCGTAAACAACAAAAAACATTCAGAATTTGTTGACTTGTTGAACTCTAAACAATAACTGGGCAAAGAGGAATGGGGTTGTGGTAATTGTTGTAGAACCTTCATGAAAAGTGCCAAATCCACTTTTTTCGTTTCAGGTATGATGTTAATGCGTTTGCTTGCTTCGGGAGACAGTGGGGGTGCAGCTTGAAAATCAATAGACTGAATCTGGCTCATAATGCTGGCATACTGAGGATGATTTTTCCATGTTTTCAGGGTTTCAATGGCTTCTGCCCCCGCTTTGCCAAAATCATGACGTAGGTAGTAATAATCAAATTGCTGTGCAGAAACATTCCCATTTTGTAAGCGCGATAATTGTTGGCGTGCGCTCCAGTTTTGTGGGCTTAAAATGGGCGTTAATAGTAGAAGCATTAATATCGCGGCTAATAACGCCAGTGGTGGATTAACAGGCTTTAACCCTTCTGACCAGCGATTACGATAACGTATCCATTGTGTTAAATAAACAAGGCTATAAACCAGTAATAACATACCTGCTAACAATGCTGTCATGCGTGCGGGTGACAATCCATAGTGTTGCACACGTTGAGCGATGGCATAAATGGCGAAACAGGTTAAGAGGGGGAGGGTTACTATATGCGCTGAAAATAATGCCTTTGCCAGCGAATTTAAGTTGATAGAGCCATACTCCACTAATGTGTTTAATAATAAAATACTTGCACTTACTAAAACCAATAATGTGAGAGCCGCATCACTTTCTTTTAAAAAAACACTCACATTCGGTAGTAAGTTAATGGTAAAAAGGAGCGTAATAATGGCTGCTGCATATGCTAACAGGCGATACAACGCAAAAGCGAGTGTGTGCAAGCGTAATAATACTGCATTGTACTGCTGAATAATGCCAATCGCGGCACTGCCCGCCGTTAGTAAAATCACAAAAACATGACTAGTGAGCATCTCCGTGAGGTTAAAGGATTCGCCTTTTAAACCCACTTGGCTTAATAACATTGTGCCAAACAATAAAGTGATAAAACTGATTATGGCAAAGCCAGCCGCTAACAATAAAGTGTGTGTGTTATTCCATGCATACGCGAATAAGGTAGCGTATTGCCAATGTGGTGAGGTATTTTCCCATGCTTGTACAAAAGGCAATGTAATAAAGACGATAGCACTGAGTAATAGGGGTGAGCTTATCGACATGAAATTGTCAGCTTCCATGAAACCCGTGCCATCTAATGTCATTTCTAGTTGGGCATTTAAACCAACATAGGTTGCCAATGCCAGCAAAATGGCTAAATAAATGGGAGCAGCCATGCATTTTTTTGCTTTCCATACAAAAAAAGTAGCGACTAGAGATAAGGTTAATGCCCATTTTATAGGGATGTTCAACCCTAACCATGTTGTGTATTGTCCATTGTCATCGGTATATAACCAAGCAAGGTTTTCACTCAATAATCCCAAGCAAAAACCCGTGACGGCAAACCAAAAAGGTATTTGCCAAGTCGATGGTGTGGCTGATGTTGTATTGGTGTCTGAAGACATGGTTTGCTCCTCTGTTATGATGTTATCGAAAACTATTTGCTCGGCACAACGACTTGTCCTGAAACAGTGAGACGATATAGGTTTTTACCCCCTTCTAATACCAATGCTGAGCCAGTTCCTGTCGGCGGTGTTGGGGATTGATAATTACCAACAGGTGTTGAGCCTGCTGATGTTGGCATGTAGGGTGCGCCATTATCATCCCATGCTTGAATATTCATATTAATAATTCGATAACGTTCATAACCCATGTTTTTGGCAATGGTTTTGGCACGCTCACGGAAGGTTTTTAATGCAGTTTGTGTCATGGTCTGTTTAGCCATATTGGCAGTACGGTTAGATAAATCATAACTTACCGTGGTGATTTGCACTTTGTCTTGAATACTAGCAATTAAACTGCTTAATGCTTTTGAATCCGTACTCTCTAAATGAATGCCTTGGCTAACTTCCCATGCAGGGGTTGTTTCAGGTGAAGTATTCGGGGTAGGGGGGTAATAAGCTGATGTATTGAAAAAAGTAGTTTTACTTTCTATTCCCTGATTAGCCCGAATGATTTGAAACACTTCAGCGGTTGTCGCATTAACTTGTTGTGTCAGGGCGGTAGTGTCATTGCCACGTTTGGTAATGGATAAATCCACTAATACTTTGTCTGTTGCAATAAATTTTTCGGTGTTAACGCTAAAACCAATGGCATTTTCTTTCGGTAGGTCAGCCATACTGATAGGCTTATTGTCATCACCGCAACCTGTCAATACTGCCATGCTGAGTAAAATGGGAAATAAGACGTTTTTCATGATTCACCTCAAAATATCAGAAAATTCATGGATATTTGAGATGACAGTAGCAAATTAAGTTCCACTTTGCAGTGATTATTTTGCGTAGTACGGCGGATATTAACCCGCCGTTTTAGGACGGTATTATTTAAACACCACGGTTTTATTGCCGTCGACGAATACGCGGTGTTCGGTGTGTAAACGCACGGCTTTGGCTAACGCGCTGTTTTCGAGATCGCGTCCTAATGCCACCAGCATATCGGGGTTGTGCGTGTGGTCGACGCGCTCGACGGATTGTTCGATGATTGGACCTTCGTCAAGGTCGGAGGTAACGTAATGCGCGGTTGCACCGATCAGTTTTACGCCACGGTCATAGGCTTGGTGATAAGGTCGTGCACCTTTGAAACCGGGTAGGAACGAGTGGTGAATGTTAATGCACATGCCTGCGAGTTTACGGCACACGTCATCGGACAAAATCTGCATATAACGCGCCAATACCACCAATTCGGCTTGGGTTTCGGCGACGATCTCCAGCATTCGCGCTTCTTGTTCGGCTTTATTGGTTTTGTTGACGGGTAAACACACAAAGCGAATGCCTTCGCGTTCCACAATCGAGCGCAATGCCGTATGGTTGGAAATCACGCATACAATGTCTAAATTTAAATCGCCTTTGTGCTTACGATACAGTAAATCGACCAAGCAATGATCCGCTGTCGATACCATCAAAATCACCCGCATGGGGCGTTGGGCATTGGTCATGCGCCATTGCATTTCAAATGGTTGTGCAATCGTGGCAAAGCGGGTGCGTAAGGTGGCAATGTCCACTGAGCGTTCGGCATTGGGACGAAACATAATCCGGCAGAAGAATTTCTGCGTGGTTTCATCGTCAAACTGTGACATTTCAGTGATGTAACAGGCTTGTTCCGCTAAAAAGCCCGTGATGGCTGCCACAATACCCGTTGTTGCGGGGCAAGTGACGGTCAGAATGTAGGTATTCGGTGTAGACATATCGGTAAGCGTTGTTGGCTAGTCATTTTGCAATAAATGGCGGCGATTCTAGCTGGTGCAATATGTGCATGTCATTAATCATGGTGGCTGCGTAAGGAGGTAAAGCGCGTGATTATTCCGGTTGAAACCTTTGATATGGTGATCTTTGGCGCGACAGGTGATTTAGCCATGCGCAAAATTCTACCTGCTTTGTATCGGCGCGATGTTGATCAGCAAATACCCAGCACGGCGCGTTTAATCGGCTTGTCGTTGGATGATTATGACCGCAGTGCGTTTCAACAGCGGGTGAAAACCGCCTTGCAAGAGCATTTGCCCGCCGAGCAATTGACCAGCACAGGCGTTGAGCATTTCTTAGCGCGATTGGATTATCAGCGTTTGGATGTGACCGATAGCCAAGGTTGGCAAACCTTGAAAACCAAGCTGGATTTATTCCCTGAACGCATCCGCGTTTACTATTTATCCGTTGCACCCGGTCTGTTTAGTACGATTGCGCACGGTTTGGCGCAGGCAGGCTTAAACGGTAGCCACGCCCGTTTGGTGGTGGAAAAACCCTTAGGGCATGATCTAAAAAGTGCCAAACGCCTGAATGCCGAACTCAGCGCGGTATTCGATGAGCACGCGCTGTACCGCATTGATCATTATTTGGGTAAAGAAACCGTGCAAAATCTCATGGCGCTGCGCTTTGCCAATGCTATGTTTGAGCCATTATGGAATTGCCACGCTATTGATCATGTGCAAATCACGGCGGCTGAAACCTTGGGCGTAGGCACGCGTGGTAGTTATTACGACAAGGCGGGTGCGATCCGCGACATGGTGCAAAATCACTTGCTGCAATTATTGTGTTTGATTGCGATGGAACCGCCGTATCGCTTTGAAGCTGATGCAGTGCGCGATGAAAAGCTCAAAGTGTTGCATTCCCTGCGCCGTTTGGAAGGCAAAGAAGCCCTGCAACACACGGTACGCGGGCAATACGCCGCCACGACGACTGCACCGGATTACGCTAGCGATGTGGGCAATCCGCGTTCTAGCACTGAAAGTTTCGTCGCCATTAAAGCCGAAATCGAAAACTGGCGATGGGCTGGTGTGCCGTTTTACTTGCGCACGGGCAAAAAACTCCGCGCCCGCATGACCGAAATCACCATTGTGTTCAAAGAACCCGTGCATTCGGTATTCGGCAATACCGCCACACCATTAGCCCCCAATACCTTGGTTATTCGCTTACAACCCGACGAAGGTTTACGCTTAAGCATTATGACCAAAGAACCAGGACCGGGTGGTTTTCGCTTGCGCCCGATTGCTTTGGACATGACCTTTGAAGAAGAATTGGGCAAAGATTGGCACATTCCCGAAGCTTACGAACGCCTGCTCATGGACGTGGTGCGCGGTAATCAAACCCTGTTCATGCGCGGCGATGAAGTGGAAGCCGCATGGCGATGGATTGACCCGATTATTCAAGCATGGCAAGCGTCCGGCGCATCCCCCGAAGCCTATGACGTGGGTAGCGATGGCCCGGTCGGTGCGGTGGAAATGATGGCGCGGGATCGGCGGCGGTGGCGTGAAATCAAAATATAAGGATGGTGTGAAATGAGTTTCGTAAATCCCCAAATCGCAGCAGTAACACAACGCATTCAGCAACGTAGTCGCGCCAGCCGCGAACGTTACCTTGCGCACATGGCGGAAGCCGCCACCCACAATGGGCGACGCAACTTAGCGTGTGGCAATTTAGCCCACGCGGTAGCTGCTGTACCGGATGCGGATAAATTCCGTTTGGTTGCTGAGCGCGTGACCAATATCGGCATTGTCACAGCGTATAACGACATGCTGTCGGCGCATCAACCTTATGCCACTTACCCCGATGTGATTAAACAAGCCGCTCGTGCTGTCGGGGCGACGGCACAAGTGGCGGGTGGCGTTCCGGCGATGTGCGATGGCGTGACGCAAGGGCAAGCGGGCATGGAGTTATCACTGTTTTCGCGTGATGTGATTGCGATGGCAGCGGCGATTGCCTTGTCACACAATGCGTTTGATGCGGCGATATTCTTAGGCATTTGCGACAAAATTGTGCCGGGTTTAGTGATAGCGGCGGCAACGTTTGGGCATTTACCGTGCATTTTTTTACCCGCAGGACCCATGCGCTCCGGCATTAGCAATGATGAAAAAGCCCGCGTGCGCCAAGATTACGCGGCAGGCAAAATCGGGCGTGATGCGTTATTGGCAGCGGAAATGCAGTCGTATCACGGCAGCGGCACATGTACGTTTTACGGCACGGCTAATTCCAACCAAATGTTAATGGAGTTTATGGGGTTGCAATTGCCCAGTTCCAGTTTCGTCAACCCTGACATGCCTTTGCGTCAGGCGTTGAATGTGATGGGAACGCAGCGCGTGGTGGCATTGGCAGCAGAAGGGGTACGCACAGCGGATATTTTGACGGCAGAAGCCTTCGTCAATGGCATGATCGGTTTGCACGCCACGGGTGGTTCGACCAATTTGCTGCTGCATTTGGTGGCAATGGCAAAAGCGGCGGGGCTTGTCATTACAATGGCGGATTTTGCTGATTTAGCGCGGGTGATCCCACTATTGGCGCGGGTTTACCCGAATGGCAGCGCGGACGTGAACCATTTTCACGCGGCGGGTGGTTTGCAATGGGTGATCCGCGAATTATTGGCGGCGGGTTTATTGCATGAGGATGTACAAACCGTGGCGGGGCGCGGTTTGCAGCATTACACCCAAGAAGCATTTTTGGATGATAGCGGCTCGGTGGTGTGGCGCGAAGGGGTTGACCACAGTTTGGATGCGACGATTTTACGCTCCGTGTCAGAACCTTTCCAAGCCACAGGCGGTTTACAACGCTTGCAAGGCAATCTCGGTGAAGGTGTGATTAAAGTCTCAGCGGTGAAAGCGCAATACCATGTAATTGAAGCTCCGGCGCGGGTTTTCCACGACCAAGCGGCGGTGAAAGCGGCATTTGAGGCGGGTGAATTGAATCACGATTGCGTGGTGGTGGTGCGTTTCCAAGGCGCGAAAGCCAATGGTATGCCGGAATTGCACGCACTGACTCCGGTGCTAGCGGTGTTGCAAGAGCGTGGTTATCGCGTGGCATTGGTGACGGATGGGCGCATGTCGGGTGCGAGTGGCAAAATTCCTGCTGCGATTCACCTCAGTCCCGAAGCCGCTAATGGTGGGGCAATCGCCTGCATTCAGGACGGTGATCTGATTCGGTTGGATGCCGATCACGGCACACTGGATGTTTTAGCGGCGGATTTCGCGCAACGTTCCCCGATTCGTGCGGATTTAAGCGCGAACCATTACGGCATGGGGCGGGAATTATTCGGCGTATTCCGTGAGGCGGTGAGTCCCGCCGTGACGGGTGCAAGCGTGTTATTCGATTAAGCAGGAGATGCAAGATGTTATCAAGCAAGCAAATTTGTTTACTCGCGCCCGTGATTCCGGTGCTGATTGTGAAAGAAACGGCAATTGCCCAACCGTTAGCCCAAGCCTTAGTGAGCGGTGGTTTACCCGTGCTGGAGGTGACATTAAGAACGCCCGTGGCATTGGACGTGATTCGGGCAATGGCAGATGTGGAAGGCGGGGTGGTGGGTGCTGGGACATTACGCACGCCAGCGGATGTCAAAGCGGCAAAAGCAGCGGGAGCGCGATTCGGGGTGTCACCAGGGGCGACGGAGAGTTTATTAAAAGCGGCACAAGATGCGGATTTGCCCTTATTAGCGGGGGCGGCAACCGCGTCGGAAGTGATGCGTTTACTGGAATGCGGTTACGATACCTTGAAGCTGTTTCCAGCAGAGGCGGTGGGCGGTGTGGCATTGTTAAAGGCGTTGGCAAGCCCATTGCCGCAGGCGATGTTCTGCCCGACGGGGGGAATTACCCAGCAAACCGCCGCGCACTATTTGGCATTACCCAATGTATTGTGCGTTGGCGGTTCGTGGGTAACACCGGATGCTTTGGTACAAGCACAAGATTGGCAAAGCATCCGGCAATTAGCGCGTGAGGCTGCGTCATTGCTACGCTAGAATGCCTCTTGCGTGATTCATGACATCATGGGCAAGTAACGGCTGTACCGTAGTTCGCGGTGTAAGCATTGCTAAAGCCCCAGCCGTAGTTGGTTATTTCATTGCCTGGGTTGGTATTGACAGAGTTCGGCAGTTGATTGAACGGATCAGCATTATCCATCAGCTTTAAGCCAGCAACACACCCTTGTGGGCTGGTGAAAGTCAGCACTTTCTTTTCGGTATTTGCTACCCAATTGAATTTGGGTGCTGTACCACCAATCGTATAACCGATAGAAATGTAATCAGCAGCGGTATTTTCAAGCGGAGCATCGACACGAGAATGTTGCCACCAAGTGGCATTCGTAACCGTACTTTTCAGATTCGCAATTTGGAAATTGCGATTGTGCGGTGCAACAAACGTGATTTGAGAAGAAAGTAATAAATCGGGGCTAGGAACGGTATCCGGTCTCATATAAACCGCATAATTGCTGCTAGCAGCATTGTAAACGACACGGAATTTCACCCCAGCTTGTGCTTGAGTCGCAGCAATGGTCAGCAGAGAAACGGTAGCAATTTGCAGAGCTTTTCGTAGATTTGCATTAGTAACTTTCATGAATATATTCCCTTTATCTCTAATTTGTACAAAACAATTAACCGAAGCCTTGTGTAAGGCAGTAGGCTTTCCATTCCCACAGTATGTTTGAGGATGTTAGACACCTCACTCATCACAGGAAAAAAGCTACTGGAAGCAGTCTACGGAAATTATTGTGCAGAAAAGATGATCTTTGACAATATTTTGCTCAATGCTGAATAAATTATTGCCATTTAGTTGCTGGAGAATACTTGTACGAATGAAATCATGATTATTTCAGCATATTTGACTGTGAAATGACCCCAGTTTTATTTCTATTCTCAAACGCGCCGCGCACTATTTGGCATTACCCAATGTATTGTGCGTTGGCGGCTCGTGGGTAACACCGGATGCTTTGGTACAAGCACAAGATTGGCAAAGCATCCGGCAATTAGCGTGTGAGGCTGCGTCATTGCTACGCTAGTTTACTCCCTGTGGATTACATCAATGGCAGTAACGTGGTGGGGCAAGTAACGGCTGTACCGTAGTTCGCGGTGTAAGCATTGTCGAAGCCCCAGCCGTAATTGGTCATTTCATTACCTGGGTTGGTATCGACAGAGTTCGGCAGTTGATTGAACGGATCAGCATTATCCATCAGCTTTAAGCCAGCAACACACCCTTGTGGGCTGGTGAAAGTCAGCACTTTCTTTTCGGTATTTGCTACCCAATTGAATTTGGGTACGGTGCCGCCTGCAAAATATCCGATTGATAAGTAATCCGCAGCGGTATTTTCAAGCGGGGCATTGACACGAGAATGTTGCAACCAATTAGCGTTGGTGACGGTGCTATTCAGGTTGGCGATTTGGAAAGTAGCGGTGTGCGGTGCAACCAAAGTAATTTGTGCGGATACTAATAGATCAGGGGTTGGTGCTGTATCGGGTTTCATGTAGACAGCGTAAACGTTTGTGGTGGCGTTATAAGCAAGGCGGAATTTCACCCCTGCTTGTGCTTGAGTCGCAGCAATGGTCAGCAGAGAAACGGTAGCGATTTGCAGAGCTTTTAGCAATTTTGCATTAGTAGCTTTCATGAACAATACTCCCTTCGTCTCATTATCTATATGAAATGATTAGTTTTATTTTGTTTATAATGTCGTACAGGACGGGTTCAGTTTCGTCCTGTACGCCTTGAGAGACAATCGCTGAACGGATGAAAGGGAGTTTTTTATCTATAAACGGAATTAATGAATTTTGCTTGTGATATAAGTCAAATTTTGCGGTATAACAAATCCCAAACCCCATGACCTAAGCGCAAACCACGCTGTTCAAACTTGGTTAGCGGACGTTCTGCGGGGCGTTCTGCATACGGTGGTTGGTTAGCGGTATTCACAAACGCAAGGTGAGACTGCATTACCTCAGCCATGTGCTCGGCGTAGTTCTGCCAATCGGTTGCCATGTGGAAGATGCCGCCCGTCTGTAAACGCGAAGCAATCAGCGTGGCAAATTCCGGCTGCACAATGCGCCGTTTGTGGTGGCGGGTTTTATGCCACGGGTCAGGGAAAAACAGTTGCACACGATCCAATGCGCCAGTGGGGATGCGTTGTTGCAGAATATCGATAGCATCGCTGTTCATCACCCGAACATTGGTTAAGCCCATTTCTCCTACGAGTTTGAGCAAATGCCCAACGCCAGGGGTGTGTACTTCAATGCCGATAAAGTCACGTTCGGGGGCGGCTTGCGCCATTTGTGCGAGGGAATCACCATTGCCAAAGCCGATTTCGAGCGTAATCGGCGCGGTGCGCCCGAATAAGGCGGGTAAGTCTAATACGCTGTCGTCTTTCTCAACGCCGAAAACAGGCCACAGAGCTTGTAAGGCTTCTTCCTGACCTTTAGTGACACGTCCTTGGCGCAGGACAAAACTTTTAATGGTACGAGGGTGTTGTACGTCTTGCATGGGGAAATTAATGTTGGGTGTTTTCCCTCCCCAGAACCGGAGAGGGTGGGGAGAGATTCGGGTTAAAAGAACGTGCCATCTAGTGGGGAAGAGGCAGAAGCATAACGTTTGCGCGGCATCCGTCCGGCGAGGAAGGCTTCACGCCCCGCTTCAATGGCTTTTTTCATCGCGGAAGCCATTAATACGGGGTTTTTCGCTGCTGCAATCGCGGTATTCATCAACACGCCATCGCAACCCATTTCCATTGCAATCGCCGCGTCGGAGGCTGTTCCCACGCCTGCGTCAACCAAAACGGGTACTTTGGCATTTTCAATGATTTCAAGGATATTGTAAGGATTGCGAATGCCTAAACCCGAACCAATCGGGGCAGCCAGCGGCATAACAGCAACACAGCCAAGGTCTTCGAGTTGACGCGCAATTAACGGGTCATCGCTGGTGTACACCATGACCTTAAAGCCATCTTTGACCAGAATTTCAGCGGCTTTCAAGGTTTGGATGGTATCAGGGTAAAGCGTTTTGGCATCGCCCAATACTTCAAGTTTGACCAAATCGTGCCCATCGAGTAATTCCCGTGCCAGACGGCAAGTGCGTACTGCATCATCCACGTTGTAACAGCCAGCAGTATTCGGCAGCAGGGTGTAACGATCCAGTGGAATCACGTCCAACAGATTGGGTTCGTCTTTGTTTTGCCCAATATTAGTACGCCGAATCGCCACTGTAATGATTTGCGCACCACTGGCTTCGACCGCAGCCTGCGTTTCTGCTAGGTCTTTGTATTTACCTGTACCAACTAGCAAGCGTGATGTGTACGCTTTGCCAGCAATCGTGAAAGTATCGTTTTGCATTGTCTGTCGTTCCTTGTTAGCCGCCACCGATAGCGTGGACGATTTCAACCGTGTCATTGGGGTTTAGCACAAAATTGTCAAACTGGCTGCGTGGTACGAGCTCTTGATTTACTTCTAACGCAAGTCGTTTGCCCTGTAGTTCCAGAATGCGTAGTAACTGCGCTGCTGTCGTACCTTCGGGGACAATATGGGGCGTGCCGTTGACGAGTATTTCCATGCCGTGATCCGGTTGATTAATGATGAAAGTCGTATTACAGCATAAGTATGCAGGGCTGTCAGGTTAGTTAGGCATTAGGTCGGAAAAGCCCTGCTATTTAATCCTCTATTATTAAACTTTAATAATACAATCCTTTTGTTATACAAACGCTTGGTTATGGAATATTTTGTTTCTTGGTTGTACTTTGTGTTATTTTTGCCCCAGATCTTAATAAGACAGTTTAGATTTAAGGCATAAATTAAACTGATCAAGGGTTTAAAAATTGGGTGAAAAGAGACATTTATGGGAATTTCAGGTCAGATTGGGGCTGCGAATTACCGCATCTTGGATGCGCGTTACGCACTAATGAATTGCCTGTCTGTGTCCGCAGCGGGTGAGTTGTATCAAGGGCGTGATCTTGAGCGGTTAGAGCGTTCGGGGGTGGAGTCGCGTGTACTGATCCACATTATGCCAACAAATTGGTCAGCAGCATTTAATGCCAAAGCCGCGTTTCAGGATTTATGTGTTGATGTTCAGGCATTGAAATCTGAGCGAGTTTTAGCAGTTCTGGATCATGGTTCTTACGGTGCGACGCATTATTTTGTTTTAGAAAGTCCCGCAGAACGGAATTTAATGGCATTAGCCAAAGTAACAACGGATTTCCCGCGCATTCAAAATAAAGCCCTTAACTGGTTGGATAATTTACAGGCGGTGCGTAAGGTTGGTCTAGAACCTGGTTTATTACTACTCACACCAAATGAAGATTTTTATATTACTGCAACTAACTTATTAGCTGGTTTAGGGCAGGACCCGCATTTTGGCAATATCAACATGCCATTGTTTCAACAGAAGCAGCCGAATTTTACCGGACGGCAGTTAGGCTTTGCAGGATTATTGTCATTAGGGGCAATGGCGGCGGCAGCCAGTGTCGCAACATGGTACAAACACGAAACCGATACAGTTATTTCCCCGCCACAAGCGGTACGAACCAGTACGATAGCGGTTGCGGCTGTTCCGGTTGCTCCTATTACTGTGCGTTCGTTTGAACCTATTGAGCAGGCAATATTAGCGGATGTGCCGCTGCGTACCGTTCCTGAGCCTGTCGCATTATCAGCAGCAACCGTGCAAAGTTCGATGTTCGCGCTTGACCGAGGTAATGCCAAGGCCATTACTGGTGCTACAGATGCGCCAAATAGCAAATCTAAGTTGGCTTCGGCGGCTTATCAACCCGAATCCACTAAGCTCGAAGTTGCTGCAAAACGTGCCATGCAAGAAGCATTGCAACCCAAAACCCGCACTAAGTCTGAAAAACCAGTGCCCGAAGCGAAAGCAGATAAGTCCAATTTAGCTCAAAAACAGGCGAAAACAGAGCAGCCGCGCAAAATGACGACGCTTGCCAATAGCCAGTCGGAGGTTCAGGTGCAAAACACCATGCAACCGCCTGCGAAGATGGCAACAAACACGTTGCCGGAGGAAACTAACAGCAATATTGATTCGGTGATTCAAGCTGCTTACTCGGCATTGGCACAAGGGGATTTGGGTGGTGGTCGAGGCGGGGCATTGTATTACCTGCGTCAGTTACGCGATTTACACCGTTTACACCCACAGATTAAACGATTAGCGCGTGAAATTGTATCACGCTACCACGGGCATGTGCGTAATCTATTGGCCGAAGGGCGTGGCGGTGATGCCTTGCCCACGTTACGCGCGGCTAAGAGTGTGATCATGGAGTTTAATTTGGCAGAAATGAATTCCGCCCATGATGTCCTGTTGCACAAAGTTGGTAGTTTCTAACAACCGCCCACCTTAGTTTTGCCAATAAGCTACTGCTAATCCGGCGATGGCACTGCCGATCAGAGGGATACTAACACGCAGGCCGATAGCCTGCCGACCAATGACAAAAGCTATCCCTGCTTTGACTAAACTATTAACAGTGACGGCTAATACAATGCCTAGCGTGGCGGTGGTTAATGACAAGTCGCCCAGGCTCAAACGCGATAAGGATAAAGTGATTGCATCCACATCCGCCACTCCTGAGGCAATCGATAGCACAATGATTCCAGCATCTCCTGCCCATGTCTGCAAGGCTTGACCCAGCAGTAAAATCACAGCCAACAATAGCCCAAATTGCAGCGCGGTTTTTAAGTCTAGTGGGTTGTGTAATGGCACATGCGGTTCTTGCCCATTATTGTGTGTGCGCCACCAATAAACCAGTGCAGTTACATAAATAATGCTTGCCATGACAATGCTAGGGACTAGTAGCGATGGAAATAAAGCAGGATTGACTAAGCTGGCGATTAATAATAAGCGTGGCAGCATTGTTCCGCAGGCTAATAAAATTCCGGTTGCCAATAGTGGTGCAACATGCGCATCTTCCCGCGCTAAACGGGAAAAGTGCAATGTCAGGGCGGTGGATGAAACCAAACCACTGAATAATCCAGTGAAGATTGCCCCTTTGCGTGCGCCGCCAAGCTTGAGTGCGAAATAACCCGCGAATGAAATCGCCGCGATTAACACCACCATCCACCACATTTGGTATGGGTTTAGGGCTTGCCATGGTCCATAACCTTGGTTGGGCAAAATCGGTAAAATAACTGCTGAAATCAGCAATAATTTTGTTCCAGCGCGTAATTCGTGTACTTCCAAAGCGCGTAGCCAACTGTGTAGCACGGGTTTGTATTGTAAGAGTAAGGTTATGATGACCGCTGCTGCTACTGCAATTGCGATCATGCCCAAACCTGCCATTAGCCCCAACAAAAACACCAACAAGGCAGCGATTAAGCTGGTAATGCCAACATCGTGATGGGTACGCAAGTTCATGGCATATAGGCTGGTGAGAATGCCTGCTAGTCCCAGAAAAATGAAACCAATACCCAAGCCACCTAAAGTGTTACTTAATAGGGCTGTGCATCCACCTAGTAAACCCAACAAGCCGTAGGTGCGGATTCCCGCTACTCGTTGGCCTTCTTGAATGTCCCGCCCTTCCCAACCGCGCTCTACCCCCACTAGCAAGCCAACGGCTAATGCTGCCGCGAGATGGTAAAACAAATCTTGATCAGTGTTCATGCAGAAGCCTTGCAGATGGGCAATGACTCTTAAAAATAGCCAACTTCCCCTGGGTTTGCAAAGCCCGTCGCATGGTGATTGGTAAACGTGTCAATAATATTAATGGATAGTTTCTTATCAAAAAAGATAGGATAAGTCACGATTGTTTCTCGGTGGAAAAGTGATAATATTTTTTAAAATCAAATCTTTAATCAGGTTTTTGTGTTTGGCACATTGCTTGCAAATTGTTGGTGTCTGATGGTGTTGTTTCACTCGTGGAGTCGGTTCAAAACCCGACCTGACACAGCCGCCAATGGCGCGTGTGTGTATCGGTGTTGCAACAAGCAGACTGCGGCCATAGCTTAGCGGTAGAGCATCCGAAACATCGGTGGTCGTGAGTTCGAGTCTCACTGGCTGCTCCTTGCCATAGCTCAATCGGTAGAGCACTTGATTTGGTATCAAGTTGTCGTTGGTTCGACTCCAACTGGTAAACCTACCCTTTAACGGTAGTTCTGCCCGTAAGGGCACAAGATAGCAAACCTCTCTGGGTTAATGCGGTGCGGCACGCCTGCCTTGGCTGGTGTGTTACCACTGTCGCGACCAACACGGGTTGCGCCGTGTGAATGGGTTGTTAGATTGCGAATGCGTCATGGCATTAGGCTACCAGCGCACTTCCCGATTTAACCAAGTTCCCGCGCCGTCACCCGTGTGAGGGGGAGCTTTTTCTCACCAAAAATTAATAAGGACAACACCATGTTATTTTTAACCAAAGCTACTATTCCAGAAACGCATCGCGGGTTGTTGTTCAAAAATCAGCAGTTTGAGCGTATTTTGGGGGCTGGCGTACATAGCTGGCGAAGCTGGAAAAACGAGTATCAAATTCAAACCTACGCGATAACTGACACTTTAACAAACGGTGTGGCGGACGATGTGTTAAACCTTATCGATCTGCACCCCGCAGTGTTTGCTGAACATGTGCAAATCTGGTCTACGGGGGAAAACGAAGTTGGCTTGGTTTATCAGGACAACGTTTTAAAGGACATTAAACCACCAGCGCAGCGCGGGGCGTATTGGCGTACACAACGTCAGATCGAAGTGCGCAAATGCGATATTAGCGGTGATTTCAAGCTCCCTAAAACATTAGCCAGCCAATTACTGGCGGTGAAAGAAACACCGCTACGCAATGCTGCTTTGAACGCCTTGGTGATGAGCACGATTCCCGAAGGCTTTGTGGGCTTTTTGGAAGTTGATGGCGAGCAGCGCGAAGTATTGCGCACGGGAACGCATGTCTGGTGGCAATTCAACCACACCATCAAAGTCACGCAGTTGGATTGCCGCCTACAAAACATGGAAGTGAATGGGCAGGAAATTCTTACCAAAGACCGTGTGAGTTTGCGTGTTAATTTATCTGCTATGTGGCAAATCGTTGACCCTCAAAAGGTCAAATCAACCTTAGCGGATCACAAAGATTATTTGTACCGCGAATTGCAGTTGGCATTGCGTGCGGTGGTTTCCACGCAAACACTGGATGAATTATTGGTGGATAAAAATCTGTTGAATCAAACCATTCAACAATCCGTCGCGGAAAAAGTTTCTGGTTACGGTATTGAGCTAAAAACCGTTGGGGCGCGCGACATTGTGTTACCAGGTGAAATGAAAGCGATTTTGACACAAGTCGTTGAGGCCAAGAAAAAAGCCGAAGCAAATTTGATTCGGCGCAGTGAAGAAACACAGGAAACCCGTTCGCTGCACAATACCGCCAAAATGATGGAGGGAAATCCGGTATTATTGCGTTTGAAAGAGTTAGAAGTGCTGGAAAAAATCACCGCACGCATTAACACCCTAAATGTTTACGGTGGTTTGGATGGTGTTATGAATGACCTAGTAAAAATCACCGATAAACCCAAAACGGGTTAGAAAAACATTTGCTCATCCTTTCCTCACCTGTGTGGAAAGGATGGATTCGATTCAGCGGGGGAAATGGGCAGTGCGAGGGCTACTAAGAGTCGTATTGATGATAGCATTAACGGGATGTGCGGGGCAGACTGTGTTGCATACGTCTGTGGCGGATTCGGCAAGTTGTGCAAAGCAAGTGCATGATTTGCAAAGAATCATGGTGCGACCTGCCGACCCAACGGATGGATTCCGGCGTAATCAGTTGTGTATTGCGGAACGTGCTTGTGCAAATCGGGCGAAGTTTGAACAACCACACTGGCTGGATCAAGTTATGCGGCGTTTTATTGACCCTTACACAAAGCAAGAACAAGCTTGGAAACAAGTGGTTACGCATTGCCAGCAGCGTTCGCGGTTGAACCCGTTACGCGCTTTATTGTGTCAGCGGGAAATGGCGCAGTACCATATTTTCACCGATCTGAATCAAGCATTAGTACAAACAGGCTGTAGTTCTACGGCAGATTGGCAACGGCTGGAAAGTTATATCATCGCTTGTGTGCAAGACGCGCATTACCCCCCGCTGGTTACAATGTACATTCAAAACCGCTTGGTGTATTACCGCAACCAAGTCCGCCAGCAGTGTTTAGCCACACGTTAGATTTAAACAGCCGCCGTTTGCAGGAAAATGTTTGCTTATTGCTTAGCTTTGGCTAGATTAGCATCGGTGATTTTACCCATTATTGCGAGACTTGAATCTTGAAACCAGCGTTTTATTTTGCGACTTTATTATGTAGTTTTAGCGTGAATGCTGTAGCTGATGCACCGTATATCGAACACAGCACCGGATTTTTTGCCGACAATATGCCTCTGAGCAAATGCCTAACCACAGGGCAAAAAGCCTTTACCGATTTGGGTTTGACATTAAAAAATTCCACGAATCCACGCAATGAAGTGGTAGGGACAGCGGGCGATTTTAAAGTGGTGCTGTACTGCGTGAGTGAAGAAGGCGGCTGTGATGCTCCTGAAGAAGCCACCGCTAGCGGTGGCACGGTCATCGCGGCGGGTTCAAACTACGCCAAAGTCAAAGACTGGGTGGACAACGTAAAAGCCAAACTCAAACTGCAATAACTCAGATGGAAAGTGCAGTTTGCAGACATCGCCGATAGGATGGATTCAGCGATGCGCTAAAAAACGATCCAACTGATTGGCAAAGGCTTGGCGGTCACGCTGACTCAACGTCGCGGGGCCGCCTGTCATGATGCCGCTGTTACGCATTTCTTCCATCACATTGCGGATACGCAACCGTTCGCGAATGTTTTCTGGTGTGTAAAACTGCCCGCGTGGGTTCAGCGCGTGCCCGTGTTTGGCAATCACTTCCGCTGCTAACGGAATGTCTGCCGTAATCACCAGATCACCCGCCGCCAATGACTGCACAATGTAATTATCCGCCACATCAAACCCAGCAGCGACTTGCACACTTTTGATGTACAGCGATGGCGGGGTGCGTACAAACTGATTCGCCACCAAAGTGGTACGAATCTGCAAACGTTCCGCCGCCCGAAACAGGATTTCCTTAATCACATTCGGGCACGCATCCGCATCGACCCAGATTTGCATAACGGTTTTCTCCTTGGGTTTAAGGTAAATTTTAGTGTAAATAACTAAAAAGTGCATTTTAAGTAATCTATACTTTACTTAATTAGTATTTTTAGTACGTTTTCCATGAAAATAGCACACTCCGAGTTGATTAGCGTTCTCTCACAGTTTAACCCGTGGTGGCGTGGGGGGCAGATGTTTGGTTTGCCAACGTGGAAGCGTGCGGCATGGCGTGAATTGAGTGAGTGGGTAATGAATCCGCCCGTACACCGTGCGCTTATGTTGTCAGGAGCGCGGCAAGTGGGCAAAACCACCTTGCTGTTGCAATGCATTGAAACGTTGCTGCAACAAGGCGTTCCGGCTGCCAATATTTTGTACGTTACCTTTGACCACCCGATGATCAAACTCGGTGGCATTGATGCGGTGTTGGAGGCGTGGCGGGAACGTGAACCTCGTGTCGCTGGTGTGGAGTATTTGTTTCTGGATGAAGCGCAATTCATTCGTGATTGGGGAACGTGGGTTAAACACCAAACCGATTTTGCCAAAGATCGGCGTATTATTTTTACCGGATCAGCCATGCCCCTGCTGGAATCGAAACAAGAATCGGGCGTGGGACGCTGGCATTCGATTCGCATGACTACGCTCTCGTTTTACGAATACCTGCAAATTAAACAGGTGGCGTTACCTTCACTACCACCGCTGCATTCCTTGAACGAATTGTTTACATGGACAGCATCGCAATTCTATCGTGTGAGCGAACAAGCAACGGCGTATACCGGACATTTCCACGAATATTTGGTACGCGGTGGTTTCCCGCAAACCGCGCAAATGGAAAGCGTGGTACAAGCCCAGCGTTTATTGCGTGAAGACATTATCGACAAGGTATTGAAGCGCGACATGACCGCGCTATTTGGTGTGCGGCGTGTGTTGGATTTGGAACACACCTTTCTCTACCTGTGTATGCACGACGGCGGGTTATTAGACATGACTGACTTGTGCAGCAATCTACAGGTAAAACGCCCCACCGCCTTGAGTTTCATTGAATTACTGGAAGCCACACACTTAATCTGCCGTTTACCACCCTATGGTTATGGCAAAGATGTATTGCGAGCGCGTTACAAAATTTACCTTGCGGATGCGGCGATTTCCTCAGCAGTATTACTGAAAGGCAAAAACATCCTTGATGACCCCACCGCTTTAGGTGTAGCAACCGAAACAGCCGTGTTTTGCCATTTATTTGCACGTTATTACGATCAACAAGTGCGCTTTAGTTATTGGCGCGGCAAACAAGAGCGTGAAGTGGATATTGTTGCCGAAATGGGCAGCAAGCTGATTCCGTTTGAAGTGAAATACCGTGCGCAGCACACCGGAGTCCGCGAACTCAAAGGCTTAATGGAGTTGTGTACGCAAAAGCAATTACGCCAGGGTTACGTTGTTACTAAGTCGCTGGACGATTTCGGCATATTAGCGGGTACGCCAGATGGCATAACGATTATGCGCATTCCCGCGCCGCTGCTGTGTTATTGGATGGGCGAGGCAGCGTTATGCAGTGATTTAACTTTATGAACGATCTAGTGGTCTGCGCTTTGGGGGATCAGGTCGTCACTCACGTTTGATTCGGCTACAATCCTTCACATGAACACATCACCTATTCTTGATTCGTTAAATCCTCAACAACAATTAGCGGTTTCCGCGCCGCCGCAATCCGTGCTGGTATTAGCGGGTGCTGGCAGCGGCAAAACCCGCGTGCTGGTGCATCGCATTGCGTGGTTGATTGAGGCTGAACAGGTGTCGCCGTTGAGTATTTTGGCGGTGACGTTTACCAATAAAGCCGCTAATGAGATGCGCGGACGCATTCAGCAGTTGTTGGGCGTTCCGGTGGGCGGCATGTGGGTTGGCACGTTCCACGGTCTGGCGCATCGTTTATTGCGTTTGCATTGGCGTGAGGCGGGTTTGCCGCAAACCTTCCAGATTTTGGATTCGGAAGATCAAATCCGCCTGTTAAAGCGGGTGATGAAGGCGTTAGAGGTGGACGACACGCGCTTTGTGCCGCGTCAGGTGGCGCATTTTATCAATGCGCGTAAGGATGAAGGCGCACGTCCGCAGCACATTGAGGCGCGTAACGATTACAACCAATTGCAATTATTGCGCATTTACGCGGCTTACGAAGAGGCGTGTCAGCGCACGGGCGTGGTGGATTTTGCCGAACTATTGCTGCGCTCGTTGGAATTATTGCGCGATAACGCCGAATTGCAGCAGCATTACCGCCGCCGTTTTCGCCACGTTTTGGTGGATGAATTTCAGGATACCAATGCCTTGCAATACGCGTGGTTGCGCTTGATTGCGGGGGATAAAAATCCGGTGTTTGCGGTGGGTGATGATGACCAGTCGATTTACGGTTGGCGCGGCGCGAAAATTGAGAATATCCGTAATTTCACCAACGATTTTGCGGGCTGTGAAACCATTCGTTTGGAGCAAAATTACCGTTCCACGGCGACTATTTTGAACGCAGCGAACACGCTGATTAGTCGCAATCGCGGACGCTTGGGTAAGAACTTGTGGACGGATGGCGCACAGGGCGAAAAGTTACAATTGTACGCGGCTTTCAATGAGTTGGACGAAGCACGTTTCGTCGCCGGACGCATTCAAAAGTGGGTGGAACAAGGTGGTGTGCGCCGTGATATTGCAGTGTTGTACCGTTCTAATGCGCAGTCGCGGGTGTTTGAAACCACGTTTAACGAAAACCGCATTCCGTACCGCGTGTACGGCGGATTGCGCTTTTTTGAACGGGCGGAAATCAAGGACGCGCTGGCGTATTTGCGTTTGAGCGCGAATCCTTACGACGATGCGTCTTTCGAGCGCGTGGTAAATCATCCGCCGCGTGCGATTGGCGAACGCAGTGTGGATATTTTGCGCGATCATGCGCGGCATTCGGGGCGTTCATTGTGGGAAACGGCGTGTGCAGCGGCGCAATTGGGTGAATTAACCCCGCGTGCGGCGAATGCAGTGACGGGTTTTGTGCAATTAATTCAGCGCATGAAAGCCGACATCGCGCCCTTGCCATTGGCAGAACAAGTGCAGGTAGTGATTGAGTTGTCCGGTTTGAAACCGCATTTTTTAGCCAAAGAAAAGGGCGAAGCGGGGCAAACGCGGGTCGATAACTTGGATGAATTGGTGAGTGCGGCGCAAGGTTACAGCTACGCCCCGCGTGAGGAAATTCCCGACATGGATGCGCTGTCAGCGTTCCTATCCCACGCTGCATTAGAAGCAGGCGAAGGGCAAGGTGATGCCAGCGACGATTGCGTGCAAATGATGACGCTGCATTCCGCCAAGGGTTTGGAATTTCCGCTGGTGTTTTTGTGCGGTTTGGAAGAAGGCTTGTTCCCGCATCAAATGTCCGCCGATGATCCGGCGCGTATCGAAGAAGAACGCCGTTTGTGCTACGTCGGCATTACCCGCGCTGAACAGCAATTGATCATGAGTTACGCCGAACAACGCCAATTGCACGGGCAAACGCGCTTTAGTCCGCCGTCGCGGTTCGTGCGCGAATTGCCGGAAGAATTGATTGAAGAAGTGCGCCCCAAAGTCTCGGTGCGTTCCACTAGTTTGGGCAGTAATGCCGCAGGCAATACCGCGCGTTATGCCGCACCGCCACCCGCCCCGAAAAAAGCCAACCCTTACGCCGAAAGCGAAACGGGCTACCGCATTGGGCAGCGCGTGCGCCACGCCAAATTCGGCGATGGTGTGATCACAGGCGCGGAAGGCGCGGGCGTGCATTCGCGGGTGCAAGTCAATTTCACCAGCGCGGGCAGCAAATGGCTGGTGGTCGGTTACGCCAACTTGGAAAAGCTGTGAATGATGCAAAAACTTCCCATCGGCATTAGCAGTTTCAGTGAGATTCGCAAAGCGGATTACGTTTATGTCGATAAAACGGCATTGATTGAGCGGTTAGTGGCAAATGGGCGTTATTATTTTCTCTCGCGTCCGCGCCGTTTTGGGAAGTCTTTATTGGTTGATACGCTGAAATCGCTGTTTGAAGGGGATGAGGCTTTATTCCGTGGTTTAGCCATTCACTCCCGCTGGGATTGGAAAAACCCTTACCCCGTGATTAACATGACATTCAATGACGGGGTTTACAGCAGTCGTGAACAATTAGAACAGCGTATTCAACAACAATTGCAGCAACAAGCCCAGCGTTTAAACATTACATTGCCGAGCAGCAATGACAGTGCCTTTTTGTTTGCTTACTTGATTGAGCAGGTAAAACAAACGCATCAGCAAGCCGTTGTCGTGTTAATTGATGAATACGACAAACCTATTCTTGACCAAATACACCATGCCGAACAAGCTGTAGCCTTACGCGATGGTTTGAAAAACCTGTATTCAGTATTGAAAGGGCGTGATGCTTTATTGCGTTTTGTGTTATTAACAGGTGTTTCTAAATTTTCGCACGTTTCATTGTTCAGCGGTTTAAATAACCTGAATGACATTACCTTGGATAGCCGTTACAGTGCTTTGTGTGGCTATACGCAACAAGACCTCGAACAGCATTTTGATACGCATTTAGGTGATGCGAATAAAACGCAAATCCGTCAATGGTACAACGGTTACAATTGGTTGGGGGAATCGGTTTATAATCCGTTTGATATTTTGCTGTTTATTGACAAGGGTTTGCAATTTCGCAGCTATTGGTTTGAAACCGCAACGCCGAGTTTCTTAATGACATTGCTCAAAAGTGGTAATTACTATTTGCCTGATTTAGAGCATTTTGAAATTCAGGAGTCGGGTTTAAGCAGCATGGATGTGGATAACATTCCCATTGAAGTATTGTTGTTTCAAACAGGTTATTTAACCATTCAAAATACGGTGCAGATTGGTAATCAATTAGGGTTTGTCTTGGGCTATCCTAATTTAGAAGTTAAATTGAGTTTAACCACCCACTTATTAAATTATTTAACCCCAACCAATAGCCGTGCCGCACTCATTAGTTTGCAGCTTTATCGCCATTTGGCGAATGAAAAACTGGAGTTAATGCGAGATTTATTAAAGCGGTTTTTTGCCAGCATTCCACATCAATGGTATCGCAATAACCACATCGACCAATATGAGGGCTATTATGCGAGTGTGTTCTATGCCCACATGGTTGCCAGCGGTGCGACAACAATTCCTGAAGATGTTACATCACAAGGACAAATTGATCTAACCGTCATGGTGGATGATTTGGTGTTTATTTTTGAGTTTAAAGTGATTGATGCGGAACAGGGAAATGGTAGCGCTTTGGCACAAATCCAAACCCGACATTACGCCGAGAAATACCAAGATGGGCGAAAACTGTATTTAGTTGGCATTGAGTTTAGCAAACAAACTCGCAATATCGTTGGATTTGCTTGGGTGAACGAGATGCCTAGTTAAAATATTATCTACTTACCGAACTAATGGTAGTTAATTAGGTCATAGTTGGGTATGGTAATTTACGCCAATTTGGAAAACAGAAGTGAGGGAGAGATCATGAAAAAGATGTTACTGAGTCTAATAGCGGCGGCGATGTTATTGAGTGCGTGTGCGCCATCGGCCACGAATCCGCCACCTGTCGCGGGTAAGCCGGATGCCATGATGTGTACACAAGAAGCGAAAGTATGCCCTGATGGGAAAACTTATGTTTCCCGCAATAGTGCGAAAGGTTGCGCATTTGATGAATGTCCCACCAATTCGCCAGTGACTAACACGCCTGATCCGCAAGTTTTGCCACCACCTAATGCGATTGGCGGTGGTAATGGCAATATGGTCATGTGTACGCAAGAAGCGAAACTGTGCCCAGATGGTAAAACCTATGTGTCACGCAATAGCGCGAAAGGTTGCGCATTTGATGCGTGTCCTAGTGGGAAATAAGCGTTAAAGCAGATTAAATGTAAATGCCCTGTTGCATCATCAGCAGGGCGTTTAGTGCGCTAGCAGCTAATACACCACCGCCGCGTGTGCCTTTTACCATAATACACTCAAAGCCAAATTCTTCGCGGTGTTCCCACAGGGTTCTTTTAGCGGCTTCCGCATTAATAAAACCGCGTGCCGCAGCAATAACGAGCGCGGGGCGGGGTGCACCTTCTTTTAATAGCTCTAGTAGACGGAATAAGGCCGTGCCGGATTGTCCAATCAGGATTATACTGTCGCGCATAAAGGGTTTCCAATAATCAACAGCCGTCATAGCGCGGGTTTGTTTGGCGGCTTTGGCATGAGAAATAACGGCAGCACGATTTAAAAAACCGAAGGGTTCTTGGTAGAGAAGCTTATTATCCAGAGCCGCCGTCACGAGCATTTCATCGTAAAGAATATTGCTTTGCTTTTTAATGGCTTTACGCGCAACTTCTAACGCATTAGGGCTGAACTGAATGTATTGTGCTAAATCTGGATCACCCCACGCTTGAATGAGGTGAATCACCACTTGCTGTTGATCGAGTGTGAAAGCACTTAAATCCACTTGTTCACGGATTTTAACATAACTTTGGGTGTGAATCCGGTCTGGGTCGCGCACATATTGCATCATGGTTTTAATACACTTGCCAATGGGCTATTATCAGGGATTAATTCGCGTATATCTGTGTAGGGGATTAACACTTCTGTGCTACCTAAAGCGTATGGCGCGACTTCATAAGGATTAAAGATAAAAGCTAATCCTTTGGCTGTCACACCAAAATTGGTGTTGAGTTTGAATTGATTGTTTTCAAACCAAAAACCTTCGTCGGTTAGGTTGGCAGCAGAGGGGAGTTCACGCGCTGCCCGAAAGTATTTTTCACCAATGGGATTGAGTTTATCCGCGTAATGGGTATTTAATAAATTCGCTAAGGTGAGTTGTTTACCCGTTCGCGTATCCAATACAAAAAAACGCTGCCCACTGAAGGGGTGTGCGCCACCTGTGTAACCATTTTCACTGAGTAGTAGGGTAATAAATTGCGGTGTGCCGTAAACCACTTCCACGCTACGCTCTAATTCCCAAGTACCTGTGGTGTCAGGGTCGGTTTGGAAATCATTAATAAACATGGTGGCCAATTCATCCAGTGTTTTAGGCAGCTTTTCATTTTCGTCGCTGTATTCTATGAGCTGTTCCTCAATAAAGCGATTAATGGTTTCCGCTACTTTAGGATTATCGGTGGAGGTAACTTTAGGATATGTTACTGTGACGCTTGCACAGTGAGCATTATCAGGTGTGGTGTCGGCTTTATCGGGGCAGCGTGTGCCACCAAAGCGTTGGAATGCGACTTTTTCATAATTGAGATTGGCAATTGTGCCATTATCCGCAATAACTGAGCCATCCGATTGGCACGCACTCAGTGCCATGCTCATTGCCAGCAACAGGTAACGCCAGTTTTTCACGGTGATAACCTCTCAATTTCCCAGCCCGCAGTATTGCGGCGATATTCAAAACGGTCATGTAAACGATTCGGGCGACCTTGCCAAAATTCGATGGCTTCCGGCACAATGCGATACCCACCCCAAAAGTCTGGTAGTGGAATTTCACCCGCGCTGTATTTGCGTTTCATTTCGTCTAATTTGAGTTCGAGTAATTTGCGTGAAGTAATAATCGAGCTTTGTGTGGAAACCCACGCGCCTAATTGGCTGCCGCGTGGTCGCGATAAAAAATAACGTAATGATTCAGCGGTGGAAATCTTTTCCGCTCGCCCTGTTATTTCGATTTGGCGTTCGAGTTCTTTCCAAAACAGCAATAAAGCGACTTGTGGGTTGGCTGCAATGTCTTGAGCTTTTTGGCTGTGGTAATTGGTGAAGAAGACGAAACCACGTTCGTCGTAAGATTTAAGCAGTACAGTGCGTAAGCTAGGTTTGCCATTCGCCGAAACGGTGGCAACCTGCATGGCATTGGCCTCTAATACTTGTGCTGCCAAGGCTTGGTTAAACCAATGATTGAACTGCTGAATAGGGTTGGGGTCAAGCGTGGCACGGCTTAAGCCTGCTTGGGTATATTCACGTCGAAGTTCACCGATGTCCATGCAACACTCCAAAAGGTTTTGACGTGATTTTACCTCAAAATAAAAAAGCCAGACCAAAAAAATGGGTCTGGCTAAAAAGACACAAAGGAAGGGCTAAGACCTTTGTGTCAGAGTGGAGCCCGCATTGAGCTCCAGGGGCTAACATTCGGTTTTTAGCAGCGAACCATTATTGCAATCCGTAGTGTTCGGCGATGTACATTAATTCTGCCGTTGACGGTTGTGCCATAGGTTCGGTGCGCAATTCAGTTGTCATGTAAGGGTTACTAGGCTGTGTTGGTACTTCCATACCATAGGCGGTATAAGCTCTAGTTTGCCATTCGTTGTACATAGGGTTGTCTTGTATACTGCTGCAACTGCTAAGATTGCTAATGACTAATGCTACACACAGTATCCAACCAGAAACGCAATTTATTTTTGTTTTCATAGCGTTATTTGTTCTGTTTGCCAAGTGGCGTTGTGGTTATTATCCTGACAAAAAACGTTATGAAAGTGCAGTGTTAATAGGATAAATGGTAGCTATAGGTGATGTTCGGATTAAAAAGATAGATAAAGGGTAATTTTTGCGCTAATTATTTGGTGGTTCGTGTCGTGAAATAGCCCAGTCCAAATGTTCCTGTAACAAAGGATTATCCGTATTTGCACGTTTTTTTCGCAATAATGCCAAGCTCGTCGCATTGCGCGGCGCGTTACCCAAGGCAACAGCGAGATTGCGCACCCAACGTTCGTAACCCACGCGGCGAATCGGTGAGCCTTCCAAACGGCGTAAGAATTGCGCTTCATCCCATTGCAATAGGTCGTGCAGACGTGCGTGGTCCAAACCATTGCGAGCGGTGAAGTCGGCTTCGGGCGAGGTTTGCGCAAAGCGATTCCACGGGCAAATTAACTGGCAATCATCGCAGCCGTAAATGCGATTACCGATCAGCGGGCGCAGTGCCACGGGAATTGACCCCGCGTATTCAATGGTCAGGTAGGATATGCAGCGTCGAGCGTCCAACAAGTACGGGGCGATAATCGCTTGCGTGGGGCAAACGTCGAGACACGCTTGGCAACGTCCGCAATGTTCAGCCACCGCACCCGTTTCGCCATGCCATGCAGCGAGGGGAATGTCGGTGTAAATCTCGCCTAGAAAAAACCACGAACCCGCTTCACGGTGCAGAATGTTGGTGTGTTTGCCCATCCAGCCTAACCCTGCTTTGACTGCAATGGGTTTTTCTAACACGGGTGCGCTGTCGGTGAACACGCGATAACCAAACGCACCCATCACATTTTGCAAGGCTTGGGCGAATTTTTCCAACCGCTGGCGTAGCAATTTGTGGTAATCGCGCCCTAAGGCATAGCGCGAGATGTAGGCGCGTTCGGGGTGATTGAGCATCATGACCGCATCGGCGGTATCGGGCGGGAAGTAATCCATGCGCACGCTGATAATGCTGAGCGTATTGGGTACGAGTTCTGCCGGATGGCTGCGTTTCGTGCCGTGGCGTGCCATCCAGTCCATGTCGCCGTGATAACTTTGGGCTAACCAATCCAGCAAACGGGTTTCGGCGTAGTCAAGGTCGATAGAGCTGATTCCCACTGCATTAAATCCGAAATCTCTCCCCATCTGGGTGATTTTATGAGTAAGCTCTAGGGGTGTATTTGGCAAGGAACGACTTCTCATGACGGCAGTAGCAAATCGGGTGTATTCAGCCGCACAAGTGCGCGAGCTGGATCGTATCGCTATCCAAACCTACGGTATTGCAGGTTACACACTCATGTGTCGTGCAGGACAAGCGGTATTCGACAGTATCCGAGAATCGTGGCGTGATGCCAAGTCTCTGTGTGTTTTGTGCGGTGGTGGCAATAATGGCGGCGATGGTTATGTGATTGCACGGTTGGCTTTACAAGCGGGATGGGAAGTCCACGCGCTGAGTTTTAGCGATGTGGCGCGATTGCAAGGGGATGCGTTACGCGCTTACCAAGATTTCACCCATGCGGGGGGGAAGGTTCAAGCCTTTAGCGAAAGCTTACCTACCGCCGATGTTATGGTCGACGCGCTGTTGGGCACAGGCTTGGATCGTGTGGTCGAAGGGGTATACGCGGCGGGTGTAGCATTACTCAATCAGCAAACTGCTCCTGTGGTGGCGGTGGACATTCCCTCTGGGTTGCACGCGGATGTTGGGCAGCCGTGCGGATGCGCGGTGGAAGCGACTTTAACGATTACCTTCATTGGCTGGAAGACGGGTCTATTAACGGGAAAAGCGCGTGATTACTGTGGGCGGTTATCCTTGGCGCAACTGGATGTACCAGAAGCTGTTTACACGCATGTTTCCACACTGTATTCCTTGCTGGGTGAACACACCTTGCACGAACACTTGCCGCCACGCTCGCGTTCTACACACAAAGGGCATTGTGGGCACGCCTTACTCATCGGGGGTGCGCCTGGCATGAGCGGTGCGGTGCGTTTAGCGGGGGAAGCCGCTTTGCGTATTGGCAGCGGTTTGGTTACGGTGGCAACGCATCCCGAACACGCACCCGTGTTGAATTTACTACGCCCCGAACTCATGGTGAATGCGGTGGAATCCCCTGTGCATTTACGCCCGTTATTGCAGAAAATGTCCGCGATTGGTATCGGCACAGGCATGGGGCAAACAGCATGGGCGCGGGGGTTATTAATGATGGTACAAACCGCGACTCAGCCGAAAGTATTGGATGCTGATGCGCTGAATTTGCTGGCACAAAGTCTTTTGCAAGATGAAAACTGGATTCTGACCCCGCACCCAGGGGAAGCCGCTCGTTTACTGGGTTGTGAAGTATGGGCCGTGGAACAGGATCGTATGAGTGCTGTGCAACGTTTGCAACGGCAATATGGTGGAGTGGTGGTGTTAAAAGGGGCGGGAACATTGGTAGCTTCGGCAGCAGGTGTGGCGTTTTGCCCTGCGGGTAATCCAGGTATGGCTTCGGGTGGAATGGGGGATGTTTTAACAGGGATTATTACCGGATTGTTAGCACAGGGTTTACACTTGCAGGCTGCTGCGGAAGTCGGCGTGTGGATTCATGCCCACGCGGGGGATTTAGCAGCCCAACACGGCGAACGTGGTTTATTAGCCAGTGATTTAATCGCGTGTATCCGCCAAGCCATGCAATAGAATAGGGGTTCAGTTGAAATTATGAGCAATAATGAGAGCATGACATGGCAAACCGTTACGGATGAAGCGGCAATGTTAGCATTGGGGGCGCAGTTAGCCCGTCAATTTGCGCAAGGCGGGTTGATCACCCTGCATGGCGATTTAGGGGCTGGCAAAACAACGTTGGTGCGTGGCATTTTGCGGGAACTGGGGCATCAAGGCACGGTCAAAAGTCCTACTTACACTTTGGTTGAGCCGTATCATTTGCATGGGTTGGATGTGTTCCATTTCGATTTGTACCGTTTGGCTGATCCCGATGAGCTGGAATACATGGGAATACGCGACTATTTGCGCCCCGATGCGTTATGCTTGGTGGAATGGCCTGAAAAAGCGGGTGGGTTGTTACCGCAGGCCAATTTACGCGTAGATATTGCCCATGCCAATAATGGGCGTAACGTATTGTTACAGCAGGGGTAAGTGGGGGGCTGGAGTTACCAGTTGGTGGCTTTGCGCACTTTATTAAAAAAGCACTTGAAAAGCGTTGGTGCAGGTTTAATACTTGCCCGACGAAGTGGTGTTCCCATTGGTTGTATCTAGTCGCAGTGCGTCAGTATTGCCGAGCCGAACTATTGCCGAGATTTAAAGCATGAATAGTAATAAGCTGAGCCGCCGAGGCTTTATCATTAAATTAGGTGCATTAGCAGGGGCAATGACCACAGGGTTGAGTATCCCCACATTGTTAGCTGCTCGGCCTAGTAATTTGATTGGGGCAAAATTATCAGGTGGAGCTGAGCGGGTGACGTTCGCCTTGCGTTTGGATGAACCTGTCAAGTACAAGGTGTTCACCTTGGACACACCGAATCGCGTGGTAATTGACCTATTGAATACGCACATTGATAGTGTGCTGCCAACCAGTGCGCAAGCTCCTGTGACTGCGGTGCGTTATGCCACGCGCGAAGGCGGTTTGGTGCGTGTGGTGTTGGAATTGTCAGAAGCGGTTAGCGTCAGTAGTACATTGCAAACCGACGGCAGTCAAAATGTGTTGAACCTGCTACTAACTCCGACAGGGGCAGGAAAAACCGATAGTCGTAATGAGACGCGTCCTGAGAAAAAGCCAGAAAAAAAACCAGAGACGAATAACAGCAAGCCGGAAAAGTCACGCAAAGAAGAAGCTCCTGAACCCGCAACCATGCAGCCGCGTAAGGATAAATTCATTGTCATGATTGACCCAGGTCACGGCGGGAAAGACCCCGGCGCGATTGGGCGTAATGGTACGCGCGAAAAAGACGTGGTTTTAGAAGTTGCGCGTAAACTCAGAGCACGTCTAAATCGGGAAAAAGGTATTAAAGCCATTTTAACCCGTGATAGCGACATGTTTATTCCATTGCCAGAGCGCATTAATATTGCGCATCGTAATAAAGCTGACCTATTTCTTTCGATTCATGCCGATGCCAGTCCTAACTCACAGGTAAATGGTTCGACGGTTTATATTCTTTCTGAAAATGGTGCTTCCAGTGAGGCAGCGCGTTTATTAGCAGAAAGCGAAAACTCCTACGACGTGAAATTCGGTGGCGTTAGTATCAATGATACGAGCAATCGCTTGGCGACAGTATTACTGGACTTAAGCCAAAATGCTATGACAGAACACAGTTTAGGAGTGGCGAAAGCGGTTCTAAGTGAATTGAGTAAAGTGAATAACCCATTGCGCAATAAAGTGGAAAGTGCCGGATTTGTGGTATTGAAATCGCCAGATATTCCTTCCATGTTAGTAGAAACCGCATTTTTGAGTAATCCAGCGGAGGAAAAACGCTTGCGCACGGCAGAATATCAACACAAATTGGCAAATGCCATGTTTAAGGGCATTAAACGTTATCAAGTGGCTTATTTAGAGGGTCGCCGCACCGCTTAAGCGGGCTGCGGTGCTGGCTGATAATCGAGGCGATAGGGGGAATGTTGCATTATCGTCTGCATGTATTGTGCCACACCCTGTTGTTCTAATTGTGTGTGGCGCACAATAGCTTTATAAAAAACGTCTTGGGCTAACCAGTGACTAGAACGCGTTAAAGTGGGAATAAAACCGCGAGGGACTTTATGTTCGCCTTGTGCGCCGGGTTCAAACACTTGTAAACCATGATTAATACAATATTCAATGCCTTGATAATAACATGCCTCAAAATGCAGGCTATCAATGTATTCCGTGCAACCCCAATGCCGCCCATAAAGCCTTGTGTCACTGCGTAACATGAAAGAACCTGCAATGCATTCGTTCTGTGTATTATCCGCCATGATTAACACGATTTGTTCTGGTATGGTTTTAGCGATGGTTTGGAAAAAGCCCTGATTTAACGTAGGCATACCCCATTTCTTTTCAAACGTATGCTGGTAAAAAAAGGCAAAACGTTGCCAATCCATTGCCGTAGCTGTGTGACCATTTAAACAGCGTAATGTAATACCAGCATCCTGTACTTTACGCCGTTCTTGTTTTATGTTTTTGCGCTTTTTAGGGGTTAACGTTGCAAGGAAGTCATCAAATGTTGTGTATTGCTGATTATACCAATGGAACTGGCAGTCATGGCGTTCAATAAAACCATTGGCATGCAAATAATCCTGTTGTGCGGCGTGGGCAAATAAGCAATGTATTCCACTGGCATTTAAACGTTGAGCTAAATGCAGTGCGGCTTGTATTAAAACGGGGTAGTAGGTATTTTCGTTTCCAGTTTTAACCAGTAAACGCTGTCCACTGACAGGCGAATACGGAATGCCCGATACTAATTTCGGGAAATACGGTAGCCCATAACGCTGGTAAGCGTCTGCCCACGCATGATCAAACACAAACTCACCATACGAATTGTACTTTTCGTATAATGGCATTGCTGCTTGTAGACTGCCCGCATGGTCAAACACTACCAGATGGCGCGGTAACCACCCGAACCGTTCGCCCACACAACCATGTTGTTCCAAAGCCTGCAAAAACTCGTGGCGTAAGAATGGGTTATTATCCTGTACCAATGCATTCCACTGCGTTGCAGGCACATCAGCGATTTGGGTTAAAACTTCAATTTGCATGACGTGTATTGTGAAAGATACCGCCAGCAAGCGCAAATACTATGAAGGCATGGCGTGTTTTTACCTGAAGTTAATATCGAGGTGTTGAACCATGCTACGGCGTGTCACGCAGCCGCTTTAATGCCGCAGGTGATAAAATCAAAATCTGTGCTTTGTCTTCGGTAATCACGCCTTGTTCTTTCATTTTGCCCAACACACGCGAAAAGGTTTCCGGTTGCAATCCCAAACGGGAGGCAATCATGGCTTTGGTGGCGGGTAATTGAATCGGTTGATCGAAGTCTTGTTCATCCAAGAACGCCAGCAAATACCCCGCGACTTTTTGTTGTGCGGTCGACAAACTCAGCGTGTGAATATCATTAAGGAATTGGTGAACACGTCGGCTCAAACTTGCCAACATTTTAAAGGCTAAATCCGGTTTTTGTTGCAATTGCGTGCGGAAAACATCGGCGGGAATCGCCAATAATTCGGTGTTTTCAATCGCTGTGGCAAATACGGGAAACGGCTTGTCAATGATTGCTACCGCTTCGGCAAACGTCTCGCCAGCACGAATGATTTCAATGATCTTTTCCTTGCCATCCGGTGTGAGGCGGTACAAACGCACGCTACCACTCAGCACCAAAAAGAACGCCGTTGACGCATCCCCCGCACGGAATAATAAGGTACTTGCTTTTAAGCTTTGCTGGCGTGTCACCGCTGCCAATGCCGCAAGGTCAGCATCCGTCAAATCCCGAAAAATCGCCGCACGGCGTAACGCGTTTTGCATGGAGGTTATGCCCAATTTTTTAATAGTAGATTGGGTACATAGCCGAAATGTTTGGTGTTATTGGTGACTAATGTCGCTTGCAAACTCAAAGCATGAGCGGCAATCAGCGTGTCATTCGCACCAATCGGTGTGCCATTTTTAAACAATAGGCTTTGTAAGTCGGCAAAAGTCTCGGCAGTAGCAGCATCCCATGCTTGAATGCTATGCAAGCGTTCACAAAAAGCTGCAATGAGGGTGAGTAATTTTTGCGGATTGCCGGAGCGTTTTGCCCCTAACAGCAATTCTGCATAGGTAATTGCCGAAATGCAGATTTCATGTCCGGCAAGTACCTGTTCTTCCAGCATTTGCAAAACGTGGGGCGGTTGTTTACGCATGATGTAGCTGCAAGTGTCGGTATCCAGCATGTATAACATCAAAATACCACCCGTTCACTATCAAATAATGCGGGGCGTTCCATTAAAAAATCATCGTCAGCCACGGGTAATTCTGTAAACGAAGTCCAACTTTTACGTTTGGGCGTAATAATTACCGCATTGCCTTCACGGTGAATCAATACTTCATCAATGCCTTCAAACTGAAAAATACGCGGAATGCGTACCGCTTGGCTTTGCCCGTTTTTGAATAATTTCACAGCAATTGCATTCATGGCTATCTCCCGTGATGTATGACTATTGAGTATAGGCGTTGTATATGCAAAGCCGCAATGGGTATGCGTGGTTTGCAAAACCGATGAGCTTTCCCATTGTGCAGAACAGAGCGGCTTACAGCACACGCTTGATGCAGGTCAAGGCTAGGGCGGTGTGGATTGCCGTAAGGTTGCACGCTTTCTGGCATGACAATAACGAAACGCCACCACCGCCTGACTTTTACGGAGAGATTTATGCTGTGCTACCAATGCGAACAAACCCAACGTACCCCGACCTTTGCTGGCTGCGCGTCCGAACGCGGCGCGTGCGGTAAAGATGCCGCAACGTCGGATTTGCAAGACATTCTGATTTACCAAATCCAAGGCATTGCGCAATACGCACAATTGGCGCGGAGCGTGGGCGTGGCGGATAAAAACGTGGATGCGTTCATTCAGTACGGTTTTTTCACCACGTTGACCAATGTGAATTTCAATGCCACGCGCTTTGTGAACTTGATTCAACAAGCGGCGAAAGTACGCGATGGCATCAAAGCGCAATACGCAACCGCAGCGGCAGAACGTTCGCTGGATGTGCAACAACCCGCAGGTGCGGCGCAATTCCAACCTGCTGCGACGATGGACGAGATGCTGCAACAAAAAGCCATTGCTGCCGTCGACCACGACCAAGCAACAGTCGGCGCGGACGTGATTGGGTTACGGATGCTGATTTTGTACGGCATGAAAGGCGTGTGTGCGTATTCGCACCATGCCCGCGCATTGGGTTTCAGCGACGACGGCGTGGACGCGGAAATCGAACGCATTCTGGCGTATTTGGCGACCGACCCCAGCGATTTGGACGAATTACTCGCGCAATCCTTGGCAGTAGGGCAATTGAACCTGCAAGTCATGTATTTGCTGGATCGTGCCAATACTGAAACCTTTGGTAATCAAGAAATTACCCAAGTGCGTGTCACGCCTGTGGCGGGTAAAGCGATTCTGATCAGTGGGCATGATTTACACGATTTGGAACACTTGCTGCAACAAACCGCAGGCACGGGCATTCATGTGTATACCCACGGTGAAATGTTACCCGCGCACGCTTACCCTGAGTTGAAAAAATACCCGCATTTGGTGGGGAACTACGGCGGCGCGTGGCAAGATCAACAAGCCGAATTTGCCGCCTTCCCGGGTGCGATTTTGATGACTTCCAACTGTTTGATTGAGCCGGATAAAAGCTACCGTCAGCGCATTTTCACCACGGGTCCGGTCGGTTGGTCAGGGGTACGCCACATTGATAATGGCGATTTCCGTCCGGTGATTCAGGCGGCGAAAGCTTTGGCAGGTTTCAAAGAAGACGCACCGGAACAAACCATTACCACCGGATTCGGGCATCACACCGTGCTGGGCGTGGCGGATAAAGTGGTTGATGCCGTGAAATCCGGCGCGATTCAGCATTTCTTTGTGATTGGCGGTTGCGATGGCGCGAAATCAGGGCGCAATTATTACACCGAATTAGCCAGCCAAACCCCGTCTAATAGCGTGATGCTGACTTTGGGTTGTGCGAAATTCCGCTTTAATAAACAGGAGTTTGGCGACATTGGTGGCATTCCGCGTCTGTTGGATTTGGGGCAATGCAATGACGCGCATTCGGCGTTGAAAATCGCTACCGCATTGGCAAATGCGTTTGAGTGCGGCGTGAACGATTTACCGTTGTCGTTGATGATTTCGTGGTTCGAGCAAAAAGCCACGGCGGTGTTATTGTCGTTGTTGGCGGTGGGTGTGAAAGGTATCCATTTGGGGCCAAGTTTGCCTGCGTACCTCACACCGAATTTATTGGCGGTATTGCAACAACGCTTTGATTTGCGTGTGAATAGCACCGCCGAAGCTGATCTGCAACAAGCCCTGCAACGCGCAGCGTAACGGAGTGGTTGCATGACTGAATACCAGATTCAGCTCGTGACTCGTGACGCGCAGACCCTTGGGTTTGCGTGTGACGCGAGCGAAGACGTGATTAGTGCGGCACGGCGGGAAAACATTTTCCTAGCCGCGCAATGCAGCATGGGGTCGTGCGGTGCGTGCATTGCGACGTGCCAAAGCGGGGAATTTCAACTCGGCGCGTACAGCAGCGATGCGTTACCGCCTGCCGCGCAACAAGAACGTAAGGTCTTGTTATGTTGCACTTATCCGCGCAGTGATTTGCAATTGCGCGTGGCTTACGATTACGCACAGATTCGTTTTGCGGCGATTCCACAACGCCAAGCGGTGATAACGGGTAAAACTTTCCTCACGCCGGATACGCTTAAACTCGACCTGCAATTGCAGGAAGACGACGACGGTAATGTGAGTTTGGATTTCGAGCCGGGGCAATTTGTCGAGCTGTTTATTCCCAACACGGATGTGAAACGCGCCTATTCGCTGGCAAACGCGCCGAATTGGGACGGTACGTTGGAATTGCTGATTAAATTGCGTCCGCACGGGCAATTTTCCACCTTCCTCAACGATGTGGCGCAAGTCGGTACGCCGCTGACGTTGAACGGTGCACAAGGTACGTTTGTGCTGGCAGATCGGGGCTTGCGTCCGCGCTATTTTGTCGCAGGTGGTTGCGGTTTGGCTTCGGTGATGTCGATGGTGCGACGCATGGCAGAATGGCAAGAGCCGCACGAAGTCCGTTTGTTCTTTGGCGTATGGCGCGAAGACGAAGTATTTTACCAGCAAGAACTGGCGGATTTGGCAGCAGAATACCCCAACTTCCAGTACCAAATCTGCGTTACGGAAAGCACAACGGCGTGGACGGGCTATCGTGGTTCGGCAGCCGATGCGTTAGCCGATGCCCTGCAAATCGCTACCACTAAACCGGACATTTACATTTGCGGTTCGCCGGGGCTGATTGAGCGCGTCGCCGAAATCGCCGCTCAATACGGTATTCCCCGCGACGAACTCATCCACGAACATTACGCCAGCACTGTGCCGAATCCTGCTTGCTGCGAAACCGCGTGTTAATGCACGGGATGACGCTGGCGGTTTTTCCATTTGCTCGGAGTGCAGCCCATGGCTGCACGGAACATGTAAGTGAAAGCGGAGGTGGAGGCATAACCCAAGGCGAAGGCAATGTCGGTAATGGGTTGATCGGTGCATAACCATTCTAGCGCGAGGTATAGGCGTAGACGGTAACGCCATTCGCGCAAAGGTATGCCAACTTCTTTTTCAAAATGCCGTTCCAAAGTGCGTGGCGATGCGCCCAATTGTTGCCCCCAATCGGCAATGCTGCGTGGGTCCGACGGGGTGTTGTAAATCGTTTCGCATAGCAATTGCAATTTGGGGCTGCTTGCCCACGGTAGGTGAAAATCTTGTTTAACCAAACGGCTTAAATGCGCAAATAGCAATGCTTCCACCTTATCCCAATACGGGTCGCTGGTGGCGGCGTTCGCTAGTGGTTCAAGTTCGACCACTAAGGCTTTCAGCAGTAACGAGGCAGTGTATACGG
Source organism: uncultured Thiothrix sp. (assembly GCA_964617055.1). Lineage (GTDB taxonomy): Bacteria > Pseudomonadota > Gammaproteobacteria > Thiotrichales > Thiotrichaceae > Thiothrix. The sequence continues at coordinate 2,332 of CAZTUZ010000003.1, read as the reverse complement.
TGCAGGTGTTGGGCATTTGCAGGTGGGGTACGTCCGCAACGTAAAGATTGCGAAATTCTGCACCATTCAACGCGCCCGTGGTGTGTTCAATACCGATGGGAATCCAAATCGCTTGTTCGGGAGTAATAACGTACAACGCTTCTTCTACTGCGACCACTAAGCTGCCCGATGTGGCGTAAACGAATTGGTGCCAGTGGTGGGTATGTAACGGGAAGGCAGTTTTCGGGGGTAATTGTTGCGCACGCAGAAAAATCGGGCGCGGTAACGTTGCCATGTCGGGTACGTCAATCATATTCCAGCCCGTAAAATTAAACACGCATTCAACCTTGTCATTTCATCGATAGATATTGTCATTGTATAGACAGATTAGCGTAGCGTTAAGCCGTTACTATGGGAGAAATCATTAGCAATAGGGAACGACATGGCTGCTTTGCAATTACAAAAATACCGCGTGTTTATCGCGGGCGTGTGTGCTTTATTATTGACAGCGGGGTTGGCGCGATTTGCTTACACGCCATTGTTGCCCTTGATGAAAGCACAGGCGAATGTGTCGGATTTGGTCGGCGGGTGGCTAGCCACGTTTAATTACATGGGTTACATGAGTGGTGTGTTGCTGGCGGCTTCGATCAGTCAGCTTAAAATCAAATACCATTTATACCGTGCGGGGTTGGTGTTGGCGGTGCTGAGTACGGCAGCGATGGGTTTGACCACGAATGTGGCGTTGTGGGCAGTATTGCGTTATATCGCCGGAGCGACTTCGGTGGCGGGGATTTTGATTGCGTCAGGTTTGGTCATGAATTGGTTAATTCGCCATGATTTCAAACCATTACTCGGTATTCATTTCACCGGATTGGGTTTGGGTATTGTGGTATCGGGCATGGCGGTGGGCAGCATGGCGCAGCAAGTTGCGTGGGATCAGCAATGGATAAGTTTAGGCGCATTGGGTGCATTGTTTTTCCTACCTGCGTGGTTTTGGATGCCCGTGCCAGCCGATGTCAAACCACAAGCCGCCCACGCTGCGCGTCAACCACCGTCGCAACGTTGGATGAATCTGTTGATTGCGGCGTATTTTTGTGCAGGTTTTGGTTTCGTGGTGAGTGCGACATTCATTGTCACGATTCTGGGGAAACTGCCGCAATTCGCTGAATACGGCGGTTGGGTGTGGGTCATTGTTGGTTTAGCTGCCACGCCATCAACCTTCTTATGGGATAAAATCGCCTCGCAAATCGGGCAAATTCCAGCGTTATTATTGGCTTATGGCTTGCAAACATTGGCGATCATTTTGCCTGTTATTAGCAGCGAATTGGGTTGGAATCTGTTGGGTGCGGTGTTATACGGCAATACCTTCGTCGGCATTGTTAGCCTAACCCTGTCGCTGATTGGAGCGCATTTCCCCAATAATCCTGCCAAAGCCATGGCACGTTTAACCCTTAGTTACGGCGTGGCACAAATCGGTGCACCCGCCATGGCAGGTTATATCGCCCACGTTACGGGCAGCTACCACGGCGCATTGCTCATTACCACGCTCATCATGCTCATGGGTATGGTGTTGCTGATGATGTTACAGCGTGTCGAGCGGGCAGAATACGCGGTTGGTAATGGGTAATCCCTACCTTGAAAAACAGATTTCATCGTCCAAAACTAGGCGCATTAATGCGCCTCGTCCCAGTTATTGCCGATACCGACATCCACCACTAGCGGTACGTTTAAGCTTGCCGCTTGTGCCATGAGTTCGGGGATGCGGGTTTGCATTAACGCTAATTCGCTTTCTGGCACTTCAAACACCAGTTCGTCGTGAACCTGCATAATCATGCGCGTTTTTACGCCGCTGTCGCGTAGCCACGCATCGACGGCAATCATGGCTTTTTTGATAATGTCGGCGGCTGTGCCTTGCATCGGTGCATTGATTGCGGTGCGTTCGGCGTATTGGCGCGTGGCGGCATTTTTGGCGTTAATGTCAGGCAGGAATAAGCGTCGTCCGAACAGCGTTTCGACGAAACCTTGGGCGCGGGCTTGTTCGCGGGTGTCGTCCATGTATTGCTTCACGGCGGGGTAACGCGCGAAGTACAAATCGACGTAGGCTTGCGCTTGTTTGCGGTCTACGCCGAGTTGTTTGGCTAAACCGAACGCGGACATGCCGTAAATCAGCCCGAAGTTAATCGCTTTGGCGGCGCGGCGCTGCTCGTTGCTGACTTCGGCTAAGGGTGTATTGAACACTTCGGCAGCGGTGGCGCGGTGTACGTCTTTGCCCGTGGCGAAGGCATCGAGCAGCCCTTGATCGCCGGATAAATGCGCCATAATCCGCAGTTCGATTTGCGAATAATCCGCCGCC
>CAZTUZ010000002.1:75266-98753 GCA_964617055.1 uncultured Thiothrix sp. | reverse complement strand
GCACAAGCACACGTCCAATATCGATTGCTGACCAACCAATGCCTTTTTCAGTTGGGTTATTATTATAATCCACCATTTTCAGCGAAGTTGTATTGTACGACTTATTAGGCAGTTTACCCTCAAACAAAGGTAAAGCCGCGAGACTGCTTAATAACTTACTAACACGTTGATCAAATTCCACCTGTTGAATAATACCCAAACGTTGCGCTGCAATGGCTGCCATCAAATACGACGAAGTATCCCATAACGTTGAGGCTTGATACTGATCAACCGAATTAACCATGCCTGTTTCAGCAATGGTATTATTTTCAAAATACTTCCACGCAATCTTTGCCCAAATTAATTCTTGCGCTGTTAATGCACGGGGTGATGCAATCGGGATCACCTCGCTCGGCACAATCACCGACTCAGGTAATGCAGCACCACTGCCTAGTTTCATGTCTTCCAACCATGCAACTAAACCAAATGCAGAAATCAATCCTGTTAGAAAGATCAAATGGCTACGAGCCCTAACCAAACCTTGTTTAAATGTCATATTAACCTCATTATTATTCTGCTTCAGGTTGCCAAAATGCTGCTATCACGATGCCGCTGAGTGCAAAAATATTATTTAAGCCCCAGAATATGTTCACCAAAATACCACCCAATGCATAGTCAGTATTATCCATCAAGTAATATTGGAACAGTGCGTACAATACCCCTAAAATGGTTAATACGATTATCGAAAACTGTGGTAATACTAAATGAAAAAAATTACCCTCTTGTCTGTCTTTGGGAGTAACGGGAAACTTAATGGTTTCACCTTTCAGCACCGTCCAAATTGCGCGTAAGTTCACAGGGAAAAAGGATAAATAGTTAGCTTTTGAACGATAACCCGCAATTCCCCATGTACCAACCATAAATGCCAACTCCATAAAAATCAGAAATGGCAAGATATGCACAAAGAAATCACCCGTATAAGCACTGACAGGTGCAATACCACTGAATAAATAAACCAAAGGTGCAATTAAGAAAACAGCATTCCAAATCCCCCCCAAATACGACCAAATCGTGGCAGCATACATCAAACGTTGGGAAACACTTAATCCATCGCGCGTTAATGGGCTATCGTGCATGGCAATATCCAGTGTACCACCTGCATATTTAAAACGTTGCACTGTCCAACTGATTAAGTCCTGCGGAGATAACATTTTTGATTCAACAGCAGGATGCATAACAGATTTCCAATTACGCCCAACATCTGAATGCAATACTATCGAAGTATAAATATCCTCAGAAACATGAAAACGGTATGGTGTAAATTCCTCTTCACCTGCAACTTGTTGTCGCATTTCTTGCAACAACTCATTATCCAATACTTGGTCACCAACTAATTTGCGTAATGCCTTGGATTGCTTATGTACCTGCTTTTCAATTGTATCGGCATAGGTTTTCAAAGCCGCTTCCATCACTGCTTCCCGACGATGAACCGAACCAGCACCACAACAAAAGGATGCATTTACCCAGTTACGCCGCCTTTGAATAATGTCGTAAAACATTTTTGGTTCATTAACAAAAGGGTCTTCTCCCACTCTTACTTCACCAATAATAGCCTCGACACCTTTACCCAACCAACGCCCTGGCGCATGAAAATACTTACCTAAAAATTCCGGCAACCGTTTACCTTCTGGCAGGTCATAAAACCATTGAGGGGTTTGCACCCATGCTACTTTAGGATCACGAAAATACCCCAGAGTGTGTTCTAAGATCGTGGAAAATGGGCGAGTATCTGCATCACAAATCACAATGAAATCACCATGTGTTTGTTCCATTGCATTGCGCAGATTACCCGCTTTAAAACCAATATTGGAACTACGCGATAAGTAATTTACGCCCTCTTCTTCAGCAACTTGGCGCATGGTTGCACGTTTACCATCATCAAGAACGTGAATGGAAATTTCAATGGGATATGGATAAGTGATTTTCTTGGCATCTTGAATACTCAAGCGTACCAACTCCTCCTCCTCATTATAAGTCGGAAAAAATACATCCACTTTTAGCGGACGATCATCCGTGTATAATTGATCAATGACTTCACTTAAATAAGCAGGTGGTGATTGTTGTTCATAATCTTTCACCTTCCACAAGTTAAAAACAAATAAACCCAAACCAATATACGATGCTGTTTCAGCGATAACCAACGGTACAGCATACCATAATGCATTGGGATTGAGCGATTCTGTCCAACGCCACCATAAATACCAAGCCCCAAGGCTCATGGCGATAACAGCTAAATATTGCCAAATACTTTCCGTTACTACTGAATAAGGTAACGGTGGTTCTGGCTGCCGCTTTTCAAATTTTTCAAAATAGAATCCCATAGTCGTATCTTTATTATTGTCATTGAATGGTAAAACGGTAGCTATTATTACCTAATAACAAACCATCAGCAGTCCGAATTTCTGCCTCCAGACGATAATCCCCAATGCCATCCACAGGTACAAGGTAATCTGCAATGGATTGATGCATATCCGGTGTCAGCTTCACCTGCCAGCTTTGAGTATCACGCTTTTTGTTGTCTTTAAACAAACTCACCCGATAGTGGGTAGTAGGATACATTGCCAAACTATCATTCAACGCCCACAAGCCAATGCGCACAGGCTCGTGTGTCGTATAACTTATTTTCGACCATGCCAGACTGGGCAAGATCGGCTGGTAAGCACGTTGTAAAACGGCATAACCTGCTTTAGGTTTGCGCCAAAAATCCACGACTCCCCAATTCATGGAAGGCCAATCTTCCACCAACATGAAATGAAACAATGCCCCCACCGGACGATACGCTTGACGACGGTAGGATTCCGCTGCCAGTTGGATCAATTGCGCTTGATAAGCCTGAGTATTGCGAATCAACGCATCCACGTTCTTACCCAACGGCACTTTGGCAATTTCCAATGTTTCTTTACGCTGGAAATTGTGATACGCCCATCGTTGCCAATCCGCATCACTGCGCGGCAGACTGGGTTCTTCGCCTAAAATTCGCGCCAAGGTTGCACGGTCTGGCAAAGCTTGCGCCCCAAATTCGGCAATCGTCGCTTGCTTTGTGGGTTTAGCATAATCCAGCCAATGCCCCGAATACCACCCTAACCACGGATGCGAGGCAGTGGAAGAATACTTCTCAATCGGGCGCGACGTGTCTAGTTTTCGTGCAGTAGCATACAAACGGTCATCTAGCACACGATTTTGCTGTGGATTGTATTCATCTTTGTACTTCCATTTCATCCAATCAGCATCCCACGGCGGTTCATTGTGCAATGACCACTGAATAATCGCTGGATGATGCCCAAACTGTTGAATCATATCACCCAATTGTGCAACGGCTTGTTGGTGAAATTCGGGAGTATCCTGATACCCCCATTGCAGCGGAAAATCCTGCCAAACCATCAAACCCAATTGATCACACAAGGTGTAAAATGCCGGAGCACTCACATGCGCGTGAACCCGCACAGCATTCATGTGCGCATCCTGCATCAAACCAATGTCACGGCGAAAGTCTTCCACCTTCATATCCGCTAACCACTGATTTGCAATGTAATTCGTACCTTTGAGCAACAAACGTTGGTTATTGATATACCAAATCCCCTGCGCGGACTTTTGCACTTTACGAAAACCAATTTGCCGCTCTACCGTATCCAATACCTGACCATTTGCCACCACTTGTAAGGTCAATGTGTACAAATACGGCTCGCCATACCCTCTTGGATACCACAACTTTGGTTGTTGCACGGGGATCGTGAACACACGCGATGGGAAATTAACTACACCCTGTTGCCCTGCCAATTTCCACTGAAGCTGCGCCCCATCGGGCATTGCACCCAAATCATCCAATGCGACTTGCACCTGCCAATGCTGCAAATCACGCAACGGCAGTACCTGAATAACAGGCGGGGGCAACTGCACTTGTGGCGTTTGTTTTAACGTCACATCGCCCCAAATTCCACCCGTATTGCCTTCTTGCCCCCGCTCTGACCATGCTCCACCTGGGCGCGTATCATGATGTGTAAAAATCCCTTTAATCAAACGTTTGCGTAATGAAAAATCCGCTGGCTTTTCCAAAGGACTATCCACCCGCACCAACAACGTATTCAAGCCATTACGCAAATGGTTGGACACGTCCCATTGAAATGTTTGGAAATACCCTTCGTGCTCACCTAACTTTTGACCATTCAGCCAAACATCCGTGAAGTAATCGACACCCGCAAAACGCAATGTTGATACCGTTTGCGCCGGATTCTGGGCGGCAAACTCAAGGCGATACCATGCCACCCCATGATGATCATAACCTTGAGTGTACCAATTGCTTGGCACACGAATCTTGCGCCACTGAGCTTGAGAAACCGGAGGTTGCGGACTAGGCGAAAACTGCCACAGTCCATTCAACGAGATTGTTTGAAAAACAGCATGTTGTACGGTAGGTTCTGGTGTTTTTGGCGAATGCACAACCATCGCACACCCTTGCAACCACAACAACAGGCAACACCCCAGCATCCCAAGCCCATAACGCATGGTTCACCCCAACTGCTTACTAACGTATAGATGATTACCCTCAGGGTCACGAATGTAGCGAATCGAATCGGCCAACGCGTGGATCAGCCCCAAACCCCAACCACCTTCTGGCAGTGAAGTAGGGTCAGGCATTTTACCCACCTGTGTCTGCACGGCGTGTGGCATGGTTTTGCCACGATCAGAAATCACCAAATGCACGACTTGAGGGGTATATTCCAAACGCACTTGCACATCGTTCCCCGCCCGAAATTCATAAGCGTGCTCGATCACGTTATTGACTGCTTCGACCATCATCAATTCAAGTTGACCAAGCTCATCACGCGACAACCCTAATTCATGACAGATGCCGCGCAATGCACCAGAAAGAACCCGTACCTGCTCCAAACGACTATCAATGGAAAGGCGGATGTCATACATAAATACTCCCCCCTCAGAGCATTGTCATGTTTAAGCCGTTGCAGCATCCAACACAGCATCGACACTTGTGACCATGCGAAACACACGATCCATCCGTGTTAGCTTAAACAAATCCGCCACGATACCTTGTGCGCCCGCAATGATTAAATCACCACGATTACCAACCAATTTGAGTAGATTGACCAGTGCACCTAAACTGCTACTGTCCATGAATTGAACTTGGCTCAAATCCAATACAATACGATTCACACCGCTGCTATGTAATTGCGTCATGATTTGCTTGAAGGTTGGTGCTGTTGCAGCATCCATACGCGATTCACACACCCGAACGATAGTGAAACTGCCTTGTTTATAATGATTAATGTTCATTGTTATCACTCTCTATGCAGTAGATTTTTATTTTTTATAAATTTTATCTATCTTAACGCGATTACCTCCTGCTTTGCCAGTTGCAAAAATCAATAATCAACAACGAAATATCATCTGGTCGATGACTATCCGCATCCCCTAACACCAATTGCTGACTCAAGGCCGTCACCGTCTGCGTTGCGGACTCCTCCACAGCAGATTGTAAAAATGCTTGCAACCATGTTTCTGTGACAGCTCCACCCGAGGCGGTTTCCAGCTCCAACAAACCATCGGTATACACCACGAAACGGCTTCCCAATGGAAACGGCATGGTAATGGTCTCGTAGGCTGCTTGTGGCAACAAACCAATCGGAAACCCCGAACATTCCACCTGTTCCACATGCTGCGTAATAGCATTAAATAAAAATGGGCGCGGGTGTCCCGCTTGCACAAAATGCAACTGACGCTGCACGGTATCCACTACACCTAGAATAAGGGTTAGATAATGGTCATCCGCCTCCAGCAAATGGCACAACTGGTAATTCAAACGTTCAGCCAACAATGCGGGGAAACGCGGCGCGTTATTACGCGTTAATTCATCAAGGCAATACAATTCACCTGACGACCCCAACAAGCTTTGAATGCTCATGGAAAGCAACGCAGAAGCAATGCCATGCCCCGATATATCAATCGAGTAGAACAACATTAACCCATCACCCAACGAGAAGTAGTTAAAGGTATCGCCGCCAATGTATTGCGCAGGTTGATAAAACCAGTCCACACACAACCGCCCAACAAACTTTTGTGTCGGCAAAACCCCAGCCTGCAAAATTGCGGCTCGCTTCAAATCACTTTGAATGTTTTGTTGCGCAATCGACAGAGAACGATTCACATCTTCTAGGTGGTGATTTTTCTCTTCTAAGGTCGTTTCCAGAGCTAAAACGCGCAAGGCGGCACGCAGGCGCACTTCCAATTCTTCACGCACAATGGGTTTGGTTGCAAAATCGTCTGCTCCGGCATCCATACCTTGGATCAGACTCTGCTTGCTTGACATACCTGTGAGTAAAATGATGTATATATAATGCTCAAATGTCGCAGAGCGAATTTTCCGACACAATGTCGGCCCATCCATCACAGGCATCAGCCAATCACTGATAACAACCTGAAAAGGCTGCTGTTGCAACAATTCCCACGCCTCTTGGCCATTACCTGCCAACTGCACATGATGACCTAACAACGTCAAAATCCGGCGCAAAATGAGCTGCATGTCCCTTGCATCGTCAACAACTAGAATATTCATGGGTGCTTCTTATTTTAGTCATTCATTAACACTCTTTATTGCTTTATAATAGCACTAGCAGGATGTCAAATGCATATAAATATAAGACAGGCGTAGGTAATTACTAATGATAAACAGACAAGCACTACCAATAGACGAAGAAACCTATACCACGTTGCAAGAAATCATGGGTGATGAATTTGCAGAACTGGTCAATTTCTTCCGCGAAGATGCCGAACAGGCTCTAGCCACCTTGCCACACTCGATTGACACAGCAAACGGCCTAGATGTTGGTGGCATTTGCCACAAGCTCAAGTCGAGCAGCCGACTCATCGGTGCAATGGAAATGGCTGAATTTGCACGTTTGCTAGAAGAATACAAACGGCATCAAAACCAACAGTTGGCTCGCACTCACTTAAATGCATTAGCACAAGAGTATTCACGGGTCTTGGCATGGCTGGAAAACCGTCCTATCCATTCCCTTTAGCCGAGCACGGAGCCACACATGAAAGGTTTAGTATTCACCGAATTTCTCGAAATGGTTGCCGCTCAGTTTTCCGAAGACATGGTTGACGACATTATCGAAGCAGCAAACTTACCATCCGGTGGTGCTTACACATCGGTCGGAACGTACCCACACGGCGAGATGGTCAAGTTGGTTCAACAACTATCCAAACAAACTGGCTTATCCATGCCATCCCTAATCAAATCATTCGGGCAATATTTGTTTGGTCGCTTTGTGCTTCTCTACCCTCACTTTTTTTGCAAGCTCCATTCTGCCTTCGATTTTCTGGAATCCATCGAAAACTACGTCCACATCGAAGTGCACAAATTATACCCTGATGCAGAATTACCAACCTTTGAGACACAACGCAATGATGCACAGCGCACGCTGGTCATGACCTATCGTTCACAACACCCTTTTGCGGCCTTGGCTGAGGGGCTAATCGAAGGCTGTTTGGCGCATTACCACGAACCTGCTGAGATAAAAATTGTCGATAAGTCTGTCGGGGCAACACAATGTGTCGAATTTCACATCAAACGGATATAGCCATGAATGCAGAGGCAACCATCACCCGTCTAGAAAAACGCCTAGAACGTGAACGCATTGCCCGCAAACAAGCTGAACAGTTGCTCGAAAGCAAAAGCCTTGAACTCTACCAAGCCAACAATGAGTTACGCGCTATCGCCACATCGCTAGAAAACACGATATTGACCCGCACCCGTGAACTCACCGAAGCCCGCGACCAAGCCCTAGCCGCCAACCGTGCCAAAAGTGCCTTTCTTGCTGCCATGAGCCACGAAATCCGCACCCCAATGAATGGCATCATAGGCATGACCTTGTTATTGCAGGATACCACCTTAGATAATCATCAAACGCGACAAGTAGAAACCATTTTACAATCTGCCCAATCACTATTGGGCATTATTAATGATATTCTAGATATTTCACGCCTAGATGCAGGTAAATTAGAACTAACTCCCGCTGATTTTGACCTATGCCAAACACTACCTAGCATTATTGAAACCATGGGCGTTATCGCTAGTCAAAAGCGATTAGAATTATTTTGCATTGTGGATCAAAAGATTCCGCGACAGTTACACGGTGATGCACTACGCTTTCGCCAAATTGTTATGAACCTATTAGGCAATGCGATTAAGTTCACACAAGCAGGCCATGTTATTTTACGCATTAAACCTGCGCTTAATGCACATCATATTCGCGTAGAAGTCCATGACTCCGGCGTAGGCATTCCCTTAGAAAAACAACATAACTTATTTCGTGCATTTAGCCAGATCAATCCATACGACCAACACAATAATGGTGGCACAGGCTTAGGGCTTGCTATCAGCCGCAAGCTGGTTAGTTTAATGCATGGTACAATTGGCGTTAGTAGCACGGTGGGTGAAGGTAGTTTATTTTGGTTTGAAGTACCTTTTATCCCGCACGATAACCAACCCATCACGCCCAAAATAGAATCAACCAAGGCACTACTGCTTGTCTACCCTTTTTTTCATGCAACATTATTAGCAGAGCAACTCAATAATATCGGCATACCTAGCATTATTACCCATGACATACACCACACCAAAACCATCATTGAGCAAATTACAGCTCAAGATCGTATTGAATGGTTGCTAATTGATGATCGTGCCATTCCCATTGAGCAGCATCCCTTACTTTCTTGGCTGCTAAATCACTTAGGAAAATTGTTCCCAAACTGTAAGATCATTAGAATCGTACCTCAAAATAGCATCACAACGAACTGTCAACTAGCTGAATCACCCTGCCAATGCCAAGAAATTGCCAAACCCATTACACAACAAAAGCTTGATCTTATTCTCCTCAAACACCAACAAAATAATCCACTTTTCCCCGAACGGGAAACAGCTCGCTATCACCTTGCGCCATTGCCTTCCACGCATTTACCCATTTTAGTCGTGGAAGATCACAAAATAAATCAGATGGTTGCTAAGGGCATGTTAAGCAAATTAGGTTATAGTACCAGACTGGCTGAAGATGGTTTTCAAGCACTAGAGCTATTACAACAAGAAGAATTTGCGCTTGTGCTAATGGATATTCAAATGCCTGGGATCAGTGGTGTAGAAACCACGCAGCGTATCCGTAACGAACTACAAAAAATAACCTTACCCATTATCGCTTTAACCGCAAACGCAATGAAAGGCGATGAGCAGATTTACCTTGCGGCTGGCATGAATGCTTGCTTAACCAAGCCCGTGCAATTAGCAGCATTACAACAAACTTTAGCAGCATGGCTGCCACAGCCTAAGCAGTAACGAATGATAGCAATAATAACTGGAAAAAATCATGCACCATTTGCAAAACATGTTACTCAGTACCATTATCGTATTAGCAGGCTATTTGTTGTATCAACAACAACAAATGCTGAATAGCATTGTAGCATTACAACAACAAGCAACATCCAGTGACCTTGTTAAAACTGCACTTGTGCCTTTGACAGAAAAAATTACCGCAATTCAAAATGTCACCAGCCAACTTGGAAAAGATGCAGAAGAGCAACAAAAACAGAAGCTTAATAAAATAAATAATCGTCTAAAGCTTTATCAAGCTTTAACACTGGTCGAACAAGCGAATCGCTGGCGTGCGAATAATAACGGTGAAGAAGCCTCCAAAACATTACAAGCGACCAAAGCACCTATTTGGCAGTCTAGCACCGAACTATCTAATTACACAGGCCGCTTACAAGCTCTTATGTCACCCATTGATCAGCTCAGTTCAGCATGGAAAAACCATGATATGCAAACCGCACCTGACACAATTCGGCAAGAGCTTGAAGCAATCTTAGGGGAATTAAATAATGACAAATGAATCCCAGCCCATATTAGTCTCAAAACCTAAATGGCGTAGTTTGATTGGAATACTCCTAGGTATTGTTATCGCTATTGCAATTATTGTATTTATTCAATGGCAACAACCTAAAGCTACCATACCACCACAACGAGATGGCTCATTGCTTTCTAGTTTTCAAGTGCAGCATACTACTAACCGCCAAGATTCGTTCTGTGCTTTATTGGATAACAAACAGCATAATGCTTGTCTTGGTGAACCTGTACCCTTGTGCGAAAAAGATTTAGCAATGGCCAAAGTTGCATGGCAATACTTTGAAAATAATTACAACCCTAGCACAGGCTTTTATAATGCTGCCGATAATTACCCATCTACAACCATGTGGGATACAGGGTCAGCTTTGGCTGCCACACTTGCTGCTTATGATTTTGGCTTTATCGACGATTACACTTTCGATGAACGTGTTAATACCATGTTCAAAACCCTAACCAGACTTGAACTATTTAATAAAGACGCACCCAATAAAGTTTATAATACAGATAAAGCCGAAATGGTTGATTATCGCAATAAGCCAGCACCGGAAGGTATAGGTGTTTCCGCTCTTGATCTTGCACGCCTAATTTCATGGTTAAACACGCTTAGTTGTATGCACCCTAAATATGCTCATGCCTCTAAGAAAGTGATTGAACGCTGGAATCTTAAAAAGCTGATTAAAGATGAACAAATGTATGGTTTAATGCTTGATCCTGTTTCAAAGTCAGTGCAAGAAGTCCAAGAAGGACGTTTAGGATACGAACAATATGCAGGGAAGATATTTCGCGAGCTAGGTTATAGTCAAAGTATTTCTGCCACTTATGATAATAACTTCCGTGAGACCGTTAATATCTACGATGTACCAATCGCATATGATCGCCGTGATCCGCGTGATTTGGGTGCTTATAACTACGTCGTTACAGAATCTTATGTTTTGGATGCTATTGAAAATGGTTTAGATAAAGAAAACACACCGTTATTGAAAAACATTTTTCAGGTGCAAAAACGTCGCTGGGAAGAAACAGGCATTATTACGGCCGTTTCAGAAGACAATATCGACCAACCGCCTTATTTCTTGTATAACACCATTTTTACCGCTGGTCTACCGTGGAATACCACCACCGATACAGGTGTACGCCATGATCATTTAAAAACAGTTTCCACTAAGGCAGCTTTTTCACTGGCGTTATTATTCCCCGAAGACCCTTATAGCAAACAATTAGCGTACATGGTTGGCACAGCCTATGACCCTAAACGCGGTTGGTATTCTGGCATCTATGAAAATGGTGGCGGTTATAATAAGGTTATCACGGCTAATACGAATGGCATTATCATGAGCCTACTGCTTTATAAACGCTATGGTGAGTTTTATAAAGTATGTAAAGCGTGTAAACGCAAAATTAACTTATCCACAATACCTAAAACGTCTGCCACTTGTGATGTTTGCCCAATTAAATAGCCGTCATACTCATCTCATTTGGCTGCTGGTAATAGTCATCGAGAGTTGGAGTGGATATGTACAAGCTGAACCCGAACAACCGCCATTGTTAAAAAAAATGGCGGTCTTGCAGTGCACAACGGACCTGCAAACGGCAAGCAATACCATTAACACGCTGTTTAACATTAGCCCACCAAATTTTCAGTGGCCGGATGAATGGCTTGGTACTCGCGCCGCACAACCAGCACTACATGCCCAGACATTGGATATTACCCTGCTTACGTTAAAAAATACGGCAGAACGTTTTCCGAGCTTGCGCCAAACCATAGAGCGGGTGGCTTTACAGTGGAATTATTGTGATGTGTTCAGCGATACAACATTCTTTAATTTGTCTGTGCAGACCCATACACTCCAAAAACGTTTAGCCGCATCGGAAACCTTAGCGCAATGGGAAGGCTTTAAGCAGTGGGGATTTCTTACCCCCGATCCTCCTGAACGCTTTGTACCGCAATTACTGAGTGAAATACGACTTGCCCCGTTAGGCTATCAATACTTTTTGCATCGGATTTATCGTCAACATTGCTTTCCACACCCAGAAACTGGACAGCTTGTCACGGAGGCAGAAGCCGCACCACCTGTATTATTTAGCCGCGTCACACCTTCGCCGCCTGCGGACTATGGTACACCTGAAACATTTCCATATGCTTGGAATGCAGAATGCCCACTCCCTAAAACGGCCACACAACCCCGCGCGGTATTACCTAATATTGCGGCTTCCCCAGCGCGTATGCCCCCGCCTATGCAACCATCAGTAGTGATTGTGCAAACAGCCGCCGCCAATGTGGTTAATATTCAATCAGAACCGACGACGACTCCAAACCATGCTCCCTCCCCAGAGTCCACAGCAAAACTGCTGGTTATTCTGGATACACCGCAAAAGGCGCAACCATCGCCCAAACTGCGTTCACCAACGGCACATTCAATCCCTAAAACACTCCAATTACCCCCTAGTAAGCACAAAAAGCCAACCAATTTGCATAAAAACGTGCCGCCCGCACTCACCGCATTACCGACCATTGTTGCCCATTCACCCGCTTTAAACATTCCGGTCTTCTTCGATGAGGAAGAGCTGCGCCCCAACCCTGACGATACTTTACCCAATGCAAAATCCACGAACACAGCTTCTGGACGCAAAAATAAACGCAAGAAATTACGTTTAGCGGGTAATATTGCCGATACTTACTCCATCAAAGACGGCAGCAATACCTTAACCGCCAGTGCAACATGGTCACCCAAAGAAAATTGGTTTGCCACGGGCAACGTTTCAGTCAAAGACGGGCAGTTAGGTTATTCATGGGGAGCTGGCTATGCCGACTGGCGACCTGGAAAATGGTCAGCTCAGGTCAATAATTACGGGCCGATTAGCCCAGGCAAAGGCTTAGACCTAGACAACACTGTTGCCAGCGTTGGGTATCAATTCAAATCCAAACAACTGGAAAAGCGCAAATTAAACGCATCGACTAATATCAGTCTCACAGGATTATCAGGACAGGGTAAAGCCAGTGCCTCCACAACGGTGCAATGGAATCCCAAACCAAACTGGTATGCGCGTACCACAGCATCCATTCCGTTAGAAGGTGGCGCACCGAACTGGACTTACGGCTTTGGTTACAACGACCCGCGTCCTAACAAATGGCGGGTGGAATACTCTAACTATGGCAATAATAAATATCCAGGCGATAATCTAAAGGATGGCTCGATTACCATTAGTCGAGGCTGGCAATTTTAGACGATGGCATGTGAAGGAGTCTTTAATGAATCGGCTTGCCCTGTATGCAGCAAACCCCACCAACAGTCGCGGACGCATGTATTTGGAACTCCCCCCCGCTTACCGCGACGAATTTCAGCGCGACCGTGACCGCGTGATTCACGCCAAAGCATTTCGCCGTTTGGAATACAAAACGCAAGTCTTCGTGAATCACGAAGGCGATTTGTACCGCACGCGCCTGACGCATTCCTTAGAAGTAGCACAAATTGCCCGAACCGTTGCCCGCAGTATGGGGCTAAATGAAGACCTCACCGAAGCCATTGCCCTTTCCCATGATTTAGGTCATACCCCATTTGGACACGCCGGACAAGACGAACTCAATGCCTGCATGAAAAGCTTTGGTGGTTTTGAACACAATCTACAATCATTGCGTGTGGTTGATGTCTTAGAAGACAACTACGCTGATTTCCCCGGCATTAACCTCACCTTTGAAACCCGAGAAGGCATTCTCAAACATTGCAGTCTCGACAATGCCCGACAATTAGGCGAAATTGGGGAACGCTTCCTCAACAAAACCCAACCGAGTTTAGAAGCCCAACTCGCCAACCTTGCCGACGAAATTGCCTACAATAATCATGATATTGAAGACGGTTTACGCTCTGGCTTGATAACGTTAGCACAGTTGGAAGCCGTACCTGTGTTTGCGGTCGAATACCAAGACGTGATTCAACAATACCCCGATTTAACGGGCAGACGTTTAATCCGTGAAATTCTGCGCCGCTTAATCGGCAAAATGGTGGTGGATTTGATCGACAGTAGCCGCGCTCGGATTCAAGCCTCAGGCGTGTGCAGCCTAGAAGACGTGCGTCAACAATCCATTCCGCTGATGACTTATGGCGAAGCCATGCGCCATGACAAAAATGTGCTGAAACAATTCTTGCGCGAAAACTTGTATTATCACCCCACCGTGTACCGCATGGCATGGCGGGCGCGAAAAGTTGTTCGCGCCCTGTTTGAAGCCTATATGGAAGACCCGCGTTTATTAACACCGAAATACCAAGCATTTGCCAAACAATACGAAACGGACATTGGGGAGGCGGGACGCGCTCGCGCCATTGCCGATTTCATTGCAGGCATGACCGACCGTTACGCGATGCGCGAATACGGGCAGTTGTTCGATTTATCGAAATCACGCTGATGCTGCTTATTGCACGATCAAGTCTTTCACCCAGATTGTTCCATTGAGCGAGCGCAAACGCAAAATACTTAATCCCGCTGGCAATGTCACCGTAATCGGCTCACTGAGTTCAGGGATGCCGCTATTGCTGGCGGCTAATTGCCAGTGCCCAACGGTTTGCCCTTCGGCCTGCAATGCTAATACCCCACCTGCGGGAGCGTCATAGGTCGTCACGCGCACCTGATAAGTAGCATTTTGCAAACTGCGCACCGGAATCAACCCAAACTCATTGAAACCAGAGTCATCATTTGGGGTTAAACGGTACGCCATACCGCCATACCCCCAACCTGCCCCGCTGGCCATGATAATAGAACGTTCCGTGTCGTGTAGGTTGATAGTATCTGGCAATAATGAACCCAAGGTTGGGGTCGCTTTGGCATGAGTGCGAATGTAATCTATCGCGGACAATTTCGTGGTTTTGGTATCCGCAACCGTATTCAATACCGCACTGTTCACGAAGTTCCACGGATGCGCACCGCTATAAACGTAATAAGATAACAATTGCCCACCATTTTGCTCATAAACGTTCTGAGCCACAATCATGCGGGCTTTCATGCGCGGATCATTGTTATAAGCAGATGATAATGCAGAACCCGCCGTACTCCCACCTAACGGACTGCCACCAGGACCTGGCCCACCTTCGTATGCGACGGATTTCAAGCCATAACCACGCGCCCATGTCGCATCGATAGCCGTACTTTTGGCAAAATTAGCATTAGGCAAACCTGCAAAATAGGCGGTCATGGTGGCTTTACTGGTATCTTTTGGCTCAACGTTGGACTCGTAATACGCCGCACCACCCGCTCCCCACCACAAGTCCTTTACCTGACGCACGGTTGGATTCGTTGGAATCGTGTTCACACGCACTTGACCGTAGAAATTTTCCGCCCATTTTAAGCCTTCGCTCAGATAAACATTACCATCACCGACTTGACTGGCAAGAATTGGGCGAACAGTATTCATCATTTTCGCCCCGAATACACCACGGAAAATCAAACTAATATTGGCAGAACGAAACGCAATCCAACGACGGTGCGCTAAATAAATGTCGTTCGCTACTTTACCGTCATAGTTAATAGGGTGATTCGTCTTGGCGTATTGATTTGCAAAATCCAATGACCAAGGAAAACCATAAAAACCCGGTCCAGAGTTCCACAACTCATTACCGTATTCCACATAAACCCGCAACCCATTTTTCAGTGGTGGATAAACCGGATTCACTTGCGGACTGGTATAAGGATTTTTACCATCCGAACCATAACGGAATAACTGTGCTAGCTTTTTAATATAGTCATTATTAGCCTTTACGGGCACATTAATCCAAATATCCTTATTGGTTTGGTTGGCCAGTAGAATTAATAACTCCCAAGGCTGGCCACGGCTATCCATCATCCCCAATCGATTCATGGTATTACGTTCTGCCCATGTTACACTGGGGTTACTGTTGGATGAGAGAAAATCCATGCTTCTAATCAAATGGAATTTCTGCATCGCCGTGATAAATTCGTTAGTAAATATCACCGAGCCATCCGTAGGATAACCTGGTCGCCACAAATGCACATCGGTTACACCATCTGCACCAGTAGATGCTGCAGTACGGCGCGTGTTACTAAATGTAATCCAAGTATTATCTGTCACGACGGTGGGATAAATAACATCCGCTGTAGTGGTATTTGTGCTGGAATCGTATTTTTGATTACTGATGTAAGGACGATTCGTGGAATTATCAAGTGGTATTCCTGACACATAAAGGTCGGCACGCCCTTTAAAAATTAACTTATAAATACCAGCCTGCGTGCGTAATGAAGAAGTAATCATATTAAAATCTTCTTGCGGTGCACCGTTTGCGTCGGTTTTAACATCCCCAACCCAATTACCAGTACGAAATTGGCTTTCACGCATTGCGTCCGCCATCATGTAAGCACCGTCGTAATACGAAAGACTATTAATACCAATACCAACATAAGAATTTGTACTATTAATATCCACCGCCGCGACTGTAGATGACATCCCCATAACACCGATACTCAACGACAGCATAAGCAAAGGCTTAGCCAGCCCTACACACCAAGGCATTGGCATTTTCATAAGAGTCCCTCGACTATTGACGTTACACACTTGTTGTAAATTCTATCAATAGATAATACAGATAGAAAGATACACAAATGTAATTAATATCATGCTGTTATTAGCCCTGAAGCACCAAAACGTTGGAAGGCTTTTGAATATTTGGCATTAATTAGCTACACTCTTAGCAGAAATGACGTGATTTACATTCGGTATTTGCTGCTTAACTACGGAGGGGTAGCTAGGTCAGTGCGGCGGTTATTCTGCAAGTAAGCCATTGATTTCAATGAAATAAAGTAGCGTATGCCCAGCTTATTGATTACAGATGACCATCCACTTTACATTAATGGCTTGGAAAGTGCTCTTAAAGAGTACTTTTCTGGCTTGGTAATATTTACTGCCCATAATATTGAGGACAGCAAGGCTTGTTTGTTAAAACATCCAGACATGGATTTTTTATTATTAGGCCGAACGCTACAGGATACCGATACCCTGCCGTATATCCCCTCTTTTTTGCAGTTAGCTTCGGCTCTACGCATTGCAGTTATTTCAACATGGGAATCGCAAAGTTCTATTCAAGAGGCCATTCATGCCGGAGCGATTGGCTTTATTCCTAAAAGGTTTGATGCGCCTGCGATTGCTCACGCAATTAAACGCCTATTCAATGAGGGTAAATACATTCCTCATCGCGACCATAGAACGGCAATTTCAAATTGTTTTTCAAGCAACGATCCTTTAACTACCCAACAATACAGGGTATTGCCCTTGATTGCCCAAGGTTATAGTAACAAGGATATTGCCCAAGAGTTGGGTGTTAGCGAAGGCACGATCAAACAGTACATTCATGCACTTTTCAAGAAATTAGCCGTCAAAAATCGGACTCATGCTGTTCAAGTCGCACGCATGAGGGGAATTATTTATTGAAATAACGCATCCATATGCATGACTAGGGAGGGTAGCGGCTGGCTGTTATCATGCAGCCGTTACGCCACCTGATGGTTATCATGCTTATATAAAAAAGCAATATAGAATAAACCTTAATCATCCACTTATTGCACATTAATAATTTAATTATTTATAAAACATAATAAAACCATAACCAATAAAAAACTTACTATAATGAATAAGCAATAACGGTAGTTTTTTATTCAAATCCATACCATTCGCTCATTAAAGCTTATTTTTTATTGGTAAACCAGCCAACCATGAAATTCTTGCCAATCATTATACTGACCCTTTTTACCCAAACTGCCTGTTCAGTGCTATTATTTAATAAAGAAAAAGATAGCAAACAACCCTCTGATAAAGCTGAAACACTCATTTCAAAAACAACGAATAACGAGGAAAAAAAGATAGAGCCTGCGAACAATGTGCCAGAGAAACCCTTAACTGATCAAGCAGAACCTGAACAACCTGAAAATAAAACGGATAAGACAAGTATTCCTGAAAAATCAACAGAAGATACGGAAGAATCCCCTCAAGATGGACTCTCCATCGGCCTAAAAGCAGGTAGTTTGGGGACGGGATATGAAGCGGCTAAACCGCTTAACCGTTTTTTCGACCTACGCATTGGCACAGCACAAGGCCGCGCTAACGGTAGTTTAAATGTCCAACATATTCATTATGCTGCTGGTTTTGAATCCGATAACGTGATGGCAGCTATTGATATACACCCTACCAAAGGTGGTTTTTACTTAAGTGGAGGTGGCATGTTAAATAACAACAAAATAACGTTATCCAACAAGCCCAATAAGCTAAATAGCGTCAAAATCGGTAATACACTCGTAACTAAAGGTCGAATCGATGCAGAAGTCACATTTACTGACATTACACCTTATGCAGGCGTTGGTTATCGTAGCCCAATTGCTAAAGAAAAAGGTTTAACATTCACCTCTGAAGTGGGTTTGCTTTATCAGGGCAAACCACACGTTGACCTTAATGTTACCAGCTTAGATGAGAATGACCCCAATATTCATCAAGAAGAAAAAAGCATGGAAAATGACTTATCCTTCTTCCAATATTGGCCAGTGATTTCTTTAGGACTGGCCTACAATTTCTAAAGACCTACACTGACTCGACAGGTATAGGCTTGATCTGTATTTTTTGCTGAATATCCTGTGCTTGCTTTTGTTGTTTAGCATCACCTTGCCAAAAATAACGGCGAATTTCAGCAGGCGTGAGTGTTTCAGGAGCAATACGCAATAAATAATGAGCAGGGTCATTATCATCTCTGCTCAGAATTTCATAACTGATTAAATCATCAAGCGTCATTTCCAATAAGAATCGCGGCACGGGAATAATGCGCCGCAAAGTTTCTAAATCCGCCAATGCTTGTTTGTTCACGAATCGCTGGCTAATTTCTTGTAACACAGCAGTTGCGAGCATTTCACGGGTTTGTAAACTCGGTGTAGTGGGCTGTTCTGGTAACCAAACAGCATCAGGGTATTGAAAATAATAGGCTAACCGTACCCCCGTTAAAACAATTAACCAACTAATATACAACCATAACATGAATAAAAATAAACTAGCGAAAATGGAATAAATCGCCGTTTGCTGCCCTGAACTCACCACAAATGCGGCAAACCCCCATCCGCCTGTTTGCCATGCAATTCCCGCGAATACAGCACCACCCAATGCCGCTTTTGCTTGCACATGCGTATTGGGAATAAATAAATACATAAACGTAAATGCCAAAATCACCAATAACGTTGGCAATACCTGTAATAAAGCTGCTAATACCGTACCAAACGGTTCAATATCGACAATGGCTTGTACCAAGCTAAGATTACTTAGTGAAGTCCACAACCCCAATGCTGAAAAAATCAGAATAGGTCCAACCATAATGACACTAATATAATCCCGTACCTGATCCGCAATCGAACGGGACTTTTTCAACTGCCAAATATAATTAAAGTCACTTTCAATTTTCTGCATGAGTGAAATAACCGTGTAAAGCAAGACGGCTAAACCTGTCACACCCAAAACCCCCACTTGAATATTATCCACAAACCCTAAAATTTGCCCTGTGAACTCTTCAGCTTTAGAACCTAACGGCGACAAAACTCGCAATAACAGTGGGCGCAATTCATTGTGCACACCGAAACCTTTTAATACTGAAAAGCCCAATGCCAATAAAGGAGCCATTGATAATAAAGAAGTGTAAACCAAACTCATGGCACGCAAATTAATATCGCCACGCAGCATGTCATGGAATAAAGCGCGTAATAACGCGCGAAGGAAATGAGTTAAACCGTTGTGCATGATACGATGACATCCTTTAGCAATTCGTCACGGCGACACTGCCAAGTTTAGCGTTTTTAGGAGAAAGATTGACGTGAAAATGAATAGAAATAACAACCTGCTACTGGTGTTGAGCACATTATGGCAAGTGTAGTGTTACAAATCGGCTTGCTGATTATCGGTGGGCTCATCTGGCGTTACACACAACCAGCAGGAATTTCCGCGCAAACCGTGCGTTCGGTGCTTACATCCTTGGTGTATTACCTGCTATTGCCAGCCTTTGCTTTATTAGTGCTTTGGCAAGTAAAGTGGGATAATTCATTTATTATTATTCCAGCACTGGCCATCACTGGTGTATTAATCGCACTATTTATTATGCGCATAGTTGGTGGTATTTTTGGGTATGAAAAAGCACAATTAGGCGCATTAATGATCGCAGGTGCATTCCCCAATATCACTTACATGGGCTTACCTGTACTTGAATCTACCTTCGGTAATTGGGCAAGAACCGTGGTCATGCAATACGATTTATTCGCTGTTACCCCACTATTGTTCAGTATTGGCGTGATGATTGGTGCGAAATTCGGCGCTGCGACAGGGCAAGAAACACGCCTATGGAAAATCTTCGCTAATATGCCCTATGTGTGGGGTGCAGTAGTAGCATTACTATTAAATGTATTGAACGTGCCAGCACCTGCTGTTTTAATCGCAGCATTACAACGCATGGTAGACGGCATTGCACCATTAATGCTAATTGCGGTTGGCTTGGCATTAAATCCACAAAAATTAGTGAGTCGCCAACTTTTCAGTGTTGTTCCCGTGGTTGTCATGCAACTTTTACTAACGCCACTTTTGCTGCTGCCACTGGCACAATGGGCGGGATTAGAAGGCGATTGGTTACGCGCCTTTTTGCTCGAAGCCGCCATGCCGACCATGTTGTTTGGCTTGGTTATTTGCGACCGTTACGGGCTGGACACCGAACTGTACGCTACCGCCGTGACGGTCACGACGGTGTTGAGCCTCGGCACGCTGCCCGCGTGGTATCACGTTCTGCAATAAGCCTTACAATGCATCTAATGCTTGCTCAATAATGCCATAGGCATGGGCAAGCTCCGCTTCGGTAATGCAATACGGTGGCAATAAATACACCACATTCCCCAACGGACGCATGAGCAATTGATGCGTATGGAAAAACGCTTTGAGCGTCGCCCCTACCGTTGAGGTGTACCCCGCATCCGCCACTTCCACGTCGAATGCCGCAATCGTACCCGTCACACGCACCCGCCGCACCGCCGGATGTTCAGCCAAACGCGCCAAATGCTGCCAATGCCACGCTTCAATTTGCGGCAACTTGCGCAAGGTTTGTTCGTCTTCAAATACCTGCAACGAAGCTAACGCCGCCGCACAACCCAATGGATTCGCGGTAAACGAATGCCCGTGCACCAAGGCGCGGTCAAAGGTTTCACCCAGAAATGCCGTGTAAATCGCTTCCGTCACCACCGTTACCGACATGGGCAAAAAGCCAGCGGTCAAACCTTTCGATAAACAAATAATGTCCGGCGTAACGTGCGCTTTCAAACTGGCAAACAAAGCCCCCGTGCGCCCAAAACCTGTCATGACTTCATCGAATATCAACAAGATACCCGCTTCGCGCAAACGTTTGGCTAAGGCTTGCAAAAATTCGGGGCGGCACATACGCATCCCTGCCGAACCTTGGATCAAGGGTTCGATAATTACCCCCGCCAGCGTGTCGCCGTGCTCGGTTATGTAGCGTTCCAACTGCGCCAACGCCGCTTGTTCCCGCGCTTCGACTTCGGTATCGCCTTGCCACGTTGCGGGGAATGGCAGCAACCCGACTTCAAACAACAAACTGCCGTAAGTATCAAAAAATCCGCAACCTTTCCCCGCCGACATTGCCCCCACCGTGTCGCCGTGATAGCCGCCTTCAAACGCTAAAAAGCGCGTGCGTTGCGTCTGCCCTTGATTTTGCCAATATTGCAGGGCGATTTTCAGCGACACTTCCACCGCTGTCGAACCGTTATCGCTGAAAAATACCCGCGTCAAACCGTCCGGCAAACGCTGCACCAATGCGCTCGCCAATTGCACCGCTGGCTGGTGCGTGAATCCAGCAAAAATCACCTGTTCCAAGGTCTGCGCTTGTTGTGCAATCGCCGCCGCAATCGTCGGGTGCGCGTGCCCGTGAATGTTCACCCACCACGACGACACCATGTCCAAAAACTCGCGCCCGTCCGCCGCCTGCAAGCGAATCCCGCGTGCTGACACAATCTCAATCGGCTCAGGCGCAGTTTGTGCTTGCGTAAACGGATGCCAAACGTGCTGACGATCCAGCGCGACAATGTTCGGTGAATTAGCCACTGTTTATTTCCCACTTTATTTTGAACAAACCTTGCTGCAACACGCACGCTGTTCTCCTTTCCTGCGCTTGCTGCACGTCGAAATTATACGCCGCATTCGTGCATTTGCTGCTAAGGTTATGGCAGGCTTGCAGCAACATACCGCATACCATGAAGTAATAACAACGGAGAGAGAGGATGGAAGGTAGTTTGTTTTTAATGATGCTGGAATTTTTGGCAGCATTGTTCGTGTTCGCCATTGGCATATTGATCTTGGTCGCGATTGGCGTTTATGTACACGACACCCAGCAAACCAAAAGCGCGATTCTGCGCAATTATCCGGTGATTGGGCATTTTCGTTACTGGTTGGAGCATTTAGGCGAATTTTTGCGCCAATATTTCTTTGCAATGGATCGTGAAGAAATGCCCTTTAACCGTGCGCAGCGTTCGTGGGTGTATCGAGCAGCGAAAAATATCGACAATACCGTGGCATTTGGCTCGACCACCAACCTGAACGTAGCAGGTACAGCTTTGTTTACTAATTGTGCGTATCCGATATTGGAAAGCGATCTCGCGCCCATGAAACCGCGCATGATTGGGCAATATTGCCGTGAGCCTTACGAAGCACGTTCGTTTTTTAATATTTCTGGCATGAGTTACGGCGCGTTATCCACACCTGCGATTCGTGCTTTATCACGCGGGGCAAAGCAAGCGGGTTGCTGGTTAAACACAGGCGAAGGCGGTTTGGCACAAGCGCATTTGGACGGCGGCTGTGACGTGGTGTTCCAAATCGGTACGGCAAAATACGGGGTACGCGATTTGCACGGCAATCTTAGCGATGACAAATTACGCGAAGTTGCCGCCCTGCCCCAAATTAAAATGTTTGAATTAAAACTCAGCCAAGGCGCGAAACCAGGCAAAGGCGGCATTTTACCCGCCGAAAAAGTCACTGAAGAAATTGCCAAGATTCGTGGCATTCCGGTGGGCGAAGCGTCGATCAGCCCCAACCGTCACCCAGAAATCAACAACGAGCAAGATTTACTCGATATGCTCAATCACATCCGCGATGTGACGGGCAAACCCGTCGGCTTTAAAGCGGTGGTTGGTGGTTATCGCTGGCTGGAAAAATTGTTCCGCGAAGTGCAACGCCGTGGCATCGAAAGCGCACCGGATTTCATTACCCTCGACAGTTCTGACGGTGGCACGGGTGCAGCCCCCATGAGCTTAATGGATTACGTTGGCTTGCCGATTCAAGAAACGCTGCCGAATGTGGTCGATATGCTCTACAAATTCGGGCTACGCGAGCGCATTCGCATTATTGCCGCTGGGAAATTGTTAAACCCATCGCAAGTGGCATGGGCATTATGTGCGGGCGCGGATTTCGTCAATAACGCGCGTGGTTTCATGTTCTCATTGGGCTGCATTCAAGCCAT
>CAZTUZ010000002.1:0-75256 GCA_964617055.1 uncultured Thiothrix sp. | reverse complement strand
CGTTTGCAGAAAGGTTTAGTGGTGGAAGATAAAGCCACGCGAGTGGCGAATTATCACCATAATCTGGTGCATGAAGTAGAAACCATTGCGCATTCGTGTGGGGTACACGAACCGCGTGAACTGCGCCGCCAGCATTGCCGCATTGTGCAACCCGACGGCAAAATCCTTCCGCTTGATCAGCTTTACCCCTACCCCAAACGCAGCGCGAAGCCTAGCGTAGAAGATGGTAGCGTAGTACGGGATATGTAATTAAATAAAACTTTTCCAAGATACTATTTATAAAACACACTTTTCAAACTCAAGCTACCTGGTGGGGGTGGATTTTTCAACTCCACACTCACCGTAAATAATTCAGATTTATCAAGCGCATATGCAAAAATGCGCACACACGTTTTCTGTACCAGATTCAAGGTTTCCACTCGAATCTCCACGCTTTTTTCTGGTAAGTCGAGATGACTGCGCAGTAAAACTGCAATATCTTCGGCAAGGCTTTCTAGCGTATCAACTGTTAATTTTTCGCCCATTCTGAAACACTACTTTGTCACAACTTTCGTTACAAAAACGGACAAATTATAACCAATAAACCTTACAAATCAAACATTAAAATAGTGAATTAAGGATTAACTCAACGCATGACCGCGCGTTCTCAGCCACCCCGTTAAACTAAAACGTTCGCGGCGGGCAGGTAATACTTCATGCCAAAAGCGGCCACTCATGAATAACACCAACTGTCCCGCATGAGGAAAAATATCTTGATAATCATTAGGGTTATTCGGGTCTGAATACAAACGCAACTGCCCACAATCACCCTCGTGCCAACCTTCATTAAGGTACAAAATCGCTGTCACCTGCCGCGCTGACGTGCCACGGAAATTATCCAAATGCCGCCGATAAAACACCCCTGGTGGGTAAACGGCGAAATGCGCTTCAAATTCAAATAAGCCTAAATACAAATCACGGTTCAAATTTTGGCGTAAGGTTTCAATGGAAGCCTGATACGTTCCCAATGCCCCCGTTGTTGTTGGCTCTAACCATTGCACATGATCATTGCGAATCGACTCGTTTACGTTTAACTCTTGCCCACGTCCAATACCCGCACTGTGAAAACCACCCGCTTGCCATTGTGCCTGCGCCTGCTCACGCAATTCTTGCACCAAATCTAGGGGGAAAAAGGTAGGCAATGCACACCACCCCCGTTCAATCAACCTGTCGGTCACTTCATCAAGGTCTTGAACCCTACCACTTGCTAACGCATTCAATGTTTTAACTCCAGTCCTCGCGCCAAACGTGCTTGACGATGGCGTAATCCCATACTTTGGCGGGTAATCCACTGCCGTAATAATGGCAAACGATCCACCGCCAACAAGCCCCCCGCTCGTGCATGTCCTAATGGGGGAAAATCATTTGAAAATAGCTTCACTAACGAATCCGTATAACGCACCACACTGGCGTAGTCGGCTTGTCGTTGCTGCTCATAACGACATAATAACTCAGCACCACCCGCGTCTTGCTGCTGTAATGCCGCTTCTGCTAGTAAATCCGCCATTATTGCCACATCACGCAAACCCAAATTCAAGCCTTGTCCAGCAACAGGGTGCAACGCGTGGGATGCATTACCCATCACGACAGCACGCCCTGCCACTTCACGTTCCGACTTTTGCAACACTAATGGGTAAGTCGCACGCTGCCCCACTTTAACAAATTCGCCCTGCCGATAACCAAACGCTTGCTGTAATTTCGCTAAGAATGCCGTATCGTCCAATGCCATTGTCGCGGTTTCTTCGCCGCTTTGATGCGTCCACACCAAGGAATAACGCCCTTGCGTCAAAGGCAACAAGGCTAATGGACCATTGCTGGTAAACCGCTCGTAAGCGGTGTGGCGATGCGGTTCACTGGTCGAAACATTCGCAATTAACGCGGTTTGGTGATAATCACTGCGCTTGACCGCAATGCCTAACATCTCGCGCACGCTGGACTGCGTGCCATCACACACCACCAATAAACGGGTTTGCACGCTATCCACCACGCCGTCGCGGTCGATTTGCACGGTGGCGTAGTCAGCAGTCTGTTCCACCGCGTAAACTTTGGCTGGCACAAACAATGCCACCGCGCTGTCTTGCAAGGCTTCGTACAACACCTTGCCCAGCACGCGACTTTCCACCACATACCCCAACGCTGGCACGTTTTCTTGCTTGGCATCCAAGCGCGTTGCACCAAAATGCCCACGGTCAGAAATGTGAATGTGCTGAATGCTTTCCACGCCCTCGCGCAGCTTATCCCACAGCCCCATGCCCTGATAAATGCGGCTCGAACCATACGACAAGGCAATCGAACGGTCATCGTAACTCGGCTGTTCCGCCACGCCGAAGTTAAATGCCTCAATCAAACCCACTTTCAAACGCAACGGCTTTAATGCCACCGCAAGGCTCGCGCCCACCATACCGCCGCCAACAATCAGGACATCAAACATGACAACTCCCCTTCACGTTTGCTATTTCGCTAAAACTACCTAATATTGGGAAGTATACTACCGAATATCAGGGCATATTCCATTAATCAATCATATCGCGGCTGACAACACCGTCGGCACGGCTCGCTACGCATAGTTATCCAGCTTGCGCATTACAACAAGCGTCTAAAAATCGCGTCATTTATCCAGCATAAAACCTAGTAATTAATTACAGGATCAGGTAAATTAATACCGTTTATCTGAATGGATATACCGAGTGTCTTGATTGACGAATCAGGGCGGTAGCATTGGCACGGGTTTTAGATCACCGCCTAAACGCCATGTCACATTCCAAGCACTCAACGAACCCAATAGACGGAGCGTGTTCATTGATTAAACACAAGCTGTAATCCCAATACTCCAGTGTTCCGTTTAATAAACTGTTAGGCAAAATAGGAGAAACACCCAATGACCCCAGAATGGATTAGTGCAATTTCTTCATTCATTACTGCACTAGGTGTTATATTTGTTGCTTTACAGGTTAAGTTTGCAGCAGATCAATTAAAGCACTCTCAGAGAGAATTAGCTGCTGACCATGAACGATCCAGACGTGAACATGCTATTGATGTTGTTAGGCGATGGTCTGATTCATTAGATAAATCACTTCCTGCTGCAAGGGCTTTTATACAAGAGTTATCGTTAGAACAGTGCAAATGTCTAGTATTAAGAGAACCATTTGATGTTTCATCTCGACATAAATTATTACTAACTCATGCTCTACATGAGATATTAGACAGCGAAGATGATTTAAATATTAAAGATGATAAGATTCATCTTAATCAAAAACATCTTTCTCAGTTACTAGCACTTGCGATAAAGCACTTAAATGGATTAGAGGTTGCTTTATTATCATGGTTAAATGGCGTTGCTGACAGAGAAATCATCGAAGAACAATTCAAATATTTAGTTAGACTTGATGATGAAGGACACTTTGTGCTTGGTAACTTAAGAAAGGCAATGGCTGGCAAAGCATCATTTCCTGCAATTGATGCTTTTATAAAGCACTTAAAAGATAAAAATGACGCATTACAACCACAGCCAAAAAAAACAATTGCCTAACAAATCATATATGGCCTCCACAGTCAACCCCCAAGCAATAGTTTTCCATAAAGGCAAACGGCGTTTGCCTTTTGATGCAACAAACCCATGCCAACCCATCCGCCTGTAACGGAGGGATTGTCAAGGAGGAGTCCCGCAGGGAAGCTCCTTGACAATGCCGGAGTGGAAGGCATCCTGTTCCGGGGCTTGTTATCCTCAATTGTATGATCCCTGATGTTGCCCTTTTCTGGCCTTCGATCCACGGACAGGTGTTGAACAGATCAAATGCATTCATATATCCGGCCTCTTTCGGGAAGGCATTTGCCTTCGGGCCATCATGGAAACCGCGTAGCAGGTGCCTTTCATTCGAGCGGGCTATGACGCGCCAAACTTGTTACCGGCTTGTCCTGCTACTGGTTTAACCTGTCAAACCATGAACGTTGTACCGTCAACGCAAGATCAGGAAGGGAAAAACCTTGTCAGGCCGGGCAATGCCCCGGCTGGTACGGCGTGCCGCTTTTCCAGCACGCCCAGACGATCCGCGCCAACTTGTTAGCCAGTGCCACGGTAGCTTTGTTGTGCCCTATCCGCTGTTCGAGCTGGATAGCCCATTGTTGCAGGCGGCTGGGGAGTTTGCCCGCTTTCGCCAGCCGCTTGGCCGACACCAGCGCAGAACGTGCGCCGTGAATCAGTAAGGTGCGCAAATAGACATTCCCCTTTTTGGTGATGCTGCCCAAATGACGCCGGTTGCCGCTGCTGCTTTCACGCGGGGTGATGCCCAGCCAGCAGGCGAGTTGCCGACCCGATTTGAACTGTTCCGGTTTGCCAATCGCCGCCACCAGGGCAGTGCTGGTGATCAGGCCAATACCGGGGATGGTTTGCAAGCAGGCAACCGCTTCGTTATGCCGGGTGGCCTGGACGATTTGTTGTTCCAGGGTGTGCATGGACTCCTCCAGCCCCTTCAGTTCGTCCAGCAGTGGCTGGAGCAGGTGCAGGGTCAGCGATGACAGTGTTTCCACATGGGTATTGGCTTCGCGCAATGCTTCGGCGTCGCCCAGCGGCAACGGGATACCCTGCTCACGGAAAACGCCCCGCAGGAAGTTCATCCGTTTCTGCCGGGTTTGTTTCCACTGTTCACGCAGGCGGTGCATGTGTTGCAGTTCCTGCTGTTCCAGACTTTTCAGCGCGACAGGTTTCAACCCGTCACAGCGGAAGGCTTCCAGCAGGGCTTCGCAGTCGGCACGGTCAGTTTTATTGCGGCGGCGGTAAGGGCGCACGTATTGCGCGGGCAACAGCACCACTTCATGCCCCGCAGCACGGAATTGCCGTCCCCAGTGGTGGGCAGTGCCGCAGGCTTCCATCACAACGGTGGCGGGTTCCTGCTGGTGCATGAATTCCGTAAACCCTGCCAGGTCGAGCCGTTTGCGCAGGGTGATACGGTAATGGGCGTTGGCTACCGCCAACTCGAATACGGACTTTGCAAGATCAATGGTGATGATGGTATTTTTCATGCTTGGCCTCCTCGGTGTTTGCAGTGATTTGGGTGGCACTATGATGCCGTGCTGTACCCGTGGAGGCCATTCCATCATTCGACGACGGACGCAGTAATAATCCGCATCCTCGCCCAATCGACTCGCCACTAGAAACGCTTAGTGGTTCGCCATTAATGCTTCAATGTCGGCAATTTCTTTCACCACGTCGCGGGTGAGGATTTCATTACCTTCTGCGGTAATCAGCACGTCGTCTTCAATGCGAATGCCAATATTCCACCATTTCGGGTCGACATTTTCCGCTGGGGAAATGTACAAACCCGGTTCAACGGTGAGCACCATTCCCGCTTCCAAGGTGCGCCACGCATCGCCGATTTTGTAATCACCGACATCGTGTACGTCCATGCCTAACCAGTGTCCGGTTTTGTGCATGTAAAACTGCCGATACGGGGCTTCTTGCGGTGGTTCACCCTCAACTACAGGCGGCGCGGTCATCGCTGCTTCTAACGTGCCGCTTAAAATCCCCAAATCGATTAAGCCTTGCGCTAATACTTTCACCGCTGCTTGGTGCGGGTCATCCCACGTTTTACCTGCAACGGCTTGGTCGATAGCAGCTTTTTGCGCATCCAATACCAACTGGTACAGGGCGCGTTGTTCTGGGCTGAATTTGCCATTCACGGGAAAAGTGCGGGTAATATCCGCCGCGTAATTGTCGTGTTCTGCCCCTGCATCAATCAGCAATAAATCGCCATCGCGCAAAGCTTCGTTATTTTCGATGTAGTGCAGAATGCAGGCATTTTTGCCGCCGCCCACAATCGTGGTGTAAGCGCAATCCATGCGATGCTGGCGGAAAATGTGCAGAAATTCCGCCTCGATTTGGTACTCGAACATGGCTGGCTGACACACCTGCATAGCGCGGGTATGGGCTTGCGCGGACACTTGCGCGGCGTAACGCATCACGGCAATTTCCGCCTCGGATTTGAACAAGCGCATGTCGTGTAAAATGCGGTCTAACATCACAATCGCGTGTGGCGCACGAATCCCCGCCCGCGCTTTGGCACGCAATTGGTTAATCCAGCCAATCATCTGCTGATCAAATTCGGGGTTCGCGCCCAAATCGTAATGCACCTGATCGCGCCCCGTGAGCAAGTGCGGCATGATCGCTGCCAACTCCGCTATCGGGTACGCCACATCCGCACCGTGCAAGGCTTGCGCCCCCTCTAATCCCGCACGCAATCCCGTCCAGCGTTCCATTGCCGGATTTTTCTCGCGGCAAAATAATACAAATTCACCATCTTCACGGTTAGGCGCGAATACCGCCACCGCTTCCGGCTCGTTAAATCCGGTCAAATAGTGAAAATCGCTATCTTGGCGAAACGGGTATTCGGCATCGCGGTTGCGCACTTTCAAACTGCCGGATGGCACAATGGCAATCGCATCGTTACCCAGTTGATCGAGCAGCCGACGGCGACGCGCGGCGTATTCAGTGGCGGGAATCAGCGGTGTTTGCATAATCAATGTACCTGTGGTGATGTTTTCAACGGCTGCATTTCTTCGTTCATCATTAATATGCCGACGCGCAAATATTCAACCAACTCCATAAACGCGGTTTCGGATTCTTCCTGTTCGTCCAAATCCAATTCACCCGACGCGCCAATATTCACCACGTCTTCGACCCATTCGCGTGAGTCGGTGGGTAATTTTTTCAGGTCTTTAATGCCCGCTTGAGCTAACCCTAAACCAAATCCCTGACACCAAGCTTGCATGGCATAAACTTGTAACGCTAAATCGGCTGCTTCGGGTAAAAACACCGCAAAATCCAAATCCTCGCCATTCATCTGCTGACGGGTGGTATTAAATAGATCGCGTAATAATTGTTTAGCTTCTTGCACATAAAAATCTTTCGGGTCGCCTGTTACAACCGTTTTCAACCACACAGCGGGGTCAACACTTTGATTAATCACCAATAAACCACAGGCCATGCCGTGCGCCTCAGCGGGTGAATAATCGCAATCAATGCGCGACAGAGCTTGTTCAAGGTGCGAATAAGCATCCGGTTGTGAGGATAATGCGTCTTGCAAAACTTTCTTCTCCGTTACAAATCCATATTATGAGATGATTGACCACATTCAGCAGTCTTTACTAACATTATCGCATGAATGCACAAGCCCCGGACATTACACTAAAAAATCAGCTAAATGCCTTTGAAGAAGGCATTGAACGGCTGCTTGCACTTGTTGAACATTTATCAACAGAAAATAGCGAGCTAAAGCAACGCGAACAAGCATTACAAGCCGAATGCGACCTGCTGCGCCAACGCCATGATAAAGCACGCGCACAATTAGAAGCGACCATTAGCCGCCTAAAAAGCTATACGGTAAAAACACCTTAAGACCTTACCACACCACACGCGACAGACAATGGAAAAAACGATCAAACCCGTTACGGTTCGTATTCTCGATAAGGATTACGTTATCGCCTGCCCCGAAGGAGAACAAGGCGCGTTAGTCGCTGCGGCTAAACGGGTAGATAAAGAAATGCGTCGTATCCGCGAAACAGGCAAAGTATTAGGCACGGATCGCATTGCCGTGATGGTAGCATTAAACCTCGCACACGAATTACTGCATAACCCACCTTCCGCCGCCCCCGCACTTAACTTAAGTGAACCCCTTGAAAAAATGGAGAAATTACAGCAGCGCGTTGAGGAAACACTGGAAAGGCACAAACGTTAAGCATTTGTCAATTCTTCCCCCCGACACACAAATGTAATAGTATGGGTTCAAGGACACCTCTGGGGCACTCGTGAGAGGATGGGTATTATCCTTGAGCCTAATTACTTACCCCGGGAGTGGTTGTAGTGTCTTGGTGTGCATGACCGCAAGACGGTAAGCCTGATATACACTCACCGCACCCACTTGAACCATTGGTTCAAGGTCGAAGTTCTCCACGATATTTTGGAGCGTGTCCCCCCTCTTTTACACCTCGCCAACAGCTTGCGCGGGCAAACATGCCGGATAACGACACTGCCCTTGCTGACAATCACAAGCCGCTTGCGCGGACTGCAAAATCAAGCTTGGCATTAAACGCGACACCCCCAAATACGGTGCGAACTTAACCCCAATCTGCGGGAACGCTTGCAATTTTTCGTGTACCTGTTGCGGCACATCCGTCACGACATGCCGCCCTGCTGATAAGAAAAACGGCATAATGGTAATAGTCGTCGCCCCCGCATTCACACATTGTTGAATACCATCGGGGATCGACGGTTCGGCTAATTCCAAGAACGCACTACCCACAAAACCGTAACGATTACCCGATAATGCCGCAATGTGTGCGGCAAGCGCACGGATTTCAGCATTGGATTCCGCACGGCGACTACCGTGGGCAATGATTAACAAAGCTTGCATGAGAACTCCTTAACCACAAGCACGCGGAATGCGTTGCACTTCCGAAGTGGCATCAATCGCAGCACTCCACGCTTGCACGGGCGCGTTACTGCCAAATGGTTCGTCATAATCCAGCCAAAATACTTCACGCGGGGCTTGTTGTTCGGTGTATTGCGCGTCGTAGCCCAAATAACGAATGTATTCGGCATGGCGTTTGGCTTTATTCAAATTATTGAAGAACCCCAATGAAATGGCGTTTTTGTATGGACCATCGTTGATAATCACCACATCTGGCACATCGGCTTGAGCAATATCGTGCGCAATCTTATCGGCAGCGGCATAATCCGCCTGCGGTGGAATGTACACCAGAAAATTTAAGGTTTCTAAACTTTGCATAGCGCGAATCGTTACCGCCAAACCAAAGCCGCGAATCTTACCCGCCACCAATTGCGCGGCACGTTCGCTATTGTAAGGCCCTAGCGTGTAACAACTGCTTTGCGTATTACCTTGAACGCTTTGATACGCAATATTGGAAACATCCTGTCGCAGTTCCAGCGTGGGGATATTCGGCTCGGTCAATGCCGGACGTGCATAATCCGCATCAGGCGATAACACCACGTTCCATGCCAATAACGATACATTCAGCAATACCAACGCAATCAACAAGGGATACATGCGTTATCCTGCTGCGTGATGTAGCGCAGACCTTGCATGAGTAAATCGGGCTGTACCACATAATCCCCTTGCAACCATGTGCATAACCGTTCAGCGTCACCGCCCGTAATGATACGCACCAAAGGTACTGCCATCGTCTGCTGAATCCGCGCACAAATGCCTTCGATTGCGCCAATTAAACCGAATAAACACCCGCCACCAATCGCACGACTCGTGCCATCGGCAAACACGCTGGGTTCGTCAAACGCGACACTGAGTTTGCCTTGTGCTCGTGCGATTAAGGCATCTGCCGACAATTGCAATCCAGGCAGAATCGTACCGCCCCAATGTCGCCCGTGTTCATCAATCGCATCAATCGTCACCGCCGTACCGCAATCAATCACAATAC
The DNA here is from genome assembly GCA_964617055.1 of uncultured Thiothrix sp. Lineage (GTDB taxonomy): Bacteria > Pseudomonadota > Gammaproteobacteria > Thiotrichales > Thiotrichaceae > Thiothrix. The sequence goes on along the minus strand of CAZTUZ010000002.1, from coordinate 65,770 downwards.
TCGCGGCTTGTTGGGCTAATTGCCGTGCCGCCACCAAACCGACAAAACGATCCGCACCCAAACTCTGCGGTTGTTGATAGCCGGAAGTAATGCCATAAGCGTGTTCCACCGAACGCGCAATGCGTAACTGAATCCCGCGTTCTTGGCACAAATGCTCCACGCTTTCGGCAAAGAACGGCGTTAAAACATGCACCAAGGTAATGTGGCGAATCGTGGGGTAAGCATCCAACAAGGCTAGAAAGCTCGCTAACGGCGGTTGACCCGCATAAGCACGCGCCTGCTGCACCGATGTATTACCCGTTGCGTCCAGTTCCGACCATTTCAGGCGTGAATTGCCTGCATCTACCAGCAAAATTGTCACATCCGCACCGATACATCCGCTGAAGAAAAAACTTTCAATAATCCATCGCTTAATTTTAGTCGTAATTGTCCTTGACTATCGACTCCCTCCGCCAGCCCATCCCAGACTGTTTGCCCCGCAATCACCCGCACTGGGCGTTGCGCCAAGATGTCCCAATCCTGCCATGCGCGTTGGAAGGCTGTATTATCCAAGTTCGGGAACGCTTGTAAATGCTCCAACAAACGCTGCAAGATGGCTGCCACCAAGCTATTACGTTCGACATGCTTACCGTGCAAAGTGCGTAAACTCGTCCACGGCTGGTCGATGCTAGCAGTCGTCGCGTCGGGTAGCATATTCACGTTCAACCCAATACCGAGCACCACTTGCTGCAACGAACCCACCGCTTCCAATAAAATACCGCCCAATTTTTGGTTAGCGTGGTAAATGTCATTCGGCCATTTCAAACCGTGTCCGCGTATGCCGCAGTCGTGCAAGGCTTCTGCCACCGCCATGCCCGTGACCAAACTCAATAACGGCAATTGTTGCGGCACGCTCGGAAAACACCAACGCAATGATAAGTAAACGTTCAAACCGTGCGGTGATTGCCATTGTCGCCCACGCCGTCCGCGTCCGGCGGTTTGCTGTTCGGCTAAACACACCTCGCCACATTGCCCGTGTTCCAATGCCCAGCGATTGGTGGAATCCAGTTCAGGGAAAACGTGAATCGCTGCCACCGCTGCTTGTGCGGCGGGCGATAATGCCGCGTGAATCTGGCTGGCATCTAACGCATCAGTCTGCATATTTCCTCCCCAATTCCAACAAAGCTTTCAAACTCACGAATAACCCCACATTCACCACCACCGTGGCAATGAAAAACGTCTGTTCCGCGCCGAACCATTGCCAACTGTAACCGCTGAGTAAACTCCCCACCGCGCCACCTAAGCCATAACTGACACCGGAATATAACGCTTGCCCACGTCCTTGCAAACGTCCACTAAACACATGATGCACTAAATGAATCGCCGCCGCATGGAATAAGCCATAAGTCGCCGCGTGTAATACCTGTGCCAGCAACAACATCGGCAATACATCGACGTATTTCCCCAATAAAATCCAGCGCACGCCTGTTAAAAACAACGCCAGTATAAACAAACGGCTCGCGCCAAAGCGTTGAATCAAACGGTGCATGAACACGAATAATATCACTTCAGCAATCACACCCAATGCCCACATCCAACGCACAAAACCCAGCGAATAACCGTGATCTTCCAAATAAATGCTGAAAAACGTGTAATAAACCCCGTGGCTGGCTTGTTGCAACGCGCACGCCAGCAATAACATGCCAATGCCAGAATGTTTCAACACTTGGCGCAATTCACCACGAGCAGGGGCGGCGAAGGTTTGCGGCTTGTCGCGCACCAACCACGTCGATAACCAAATCGCCGCAAAACACAGCAATAACACATTCAATAAAGGCGCGAATTGCCCGTTTAACCACGTCGGCAACCACAACACCATCACAATAAACCCAATCGAACCCCACAAACGAATCGCGCTGTAACGCCGCACCTCCGCGCCCAAATGCGCCAGCGTCAAGGCTTCAAACTGCGGCAATGACGCATTCCAGAAAAACCCAAACCCCGCCATCACCACCAACACCCAAGCGTAAGTTTGCTGCCAATACATCCCCGCAAAACACAGCGTCGCCAAGAAACTCGCCAACCGGATAATGCGTAATCGCTGCCCTGTGTAATCTGCCAACCAACCCCACGCAAACGGCGCGACCACTTTCGATGCCATGAACACCGCCATTAACTCGCCGATTTGCGCAGGCGAAAACTGTGCGACGTGCTGCAAATACAACGACCAATACGGAACAAATACCCCCAACGCTAGAAAATACACGAAATAAAACGTCGAAAGCCGCACATACGGCGGCTTGACGGGCGCGGATATTGAGGATGGTGATGTCATAACGTGAAACGATAGCGCGGTAATGGAAAGCCCCGCATACTACCACAGCGCGTTTGAACACAGCAGCGCGAGGATTAGCGGCTCTCATTATCCTGCTTAATTGCCACGCTTTACCCTATAATGACGCAATATTGCGCAATATTGACGGTGCAAGCGGAGAGAGCAACATGCTGACACGGGAAGAAATTGAGCAACGATTACAGGGTATTGACCCTTAACTGTGTACCATTTTTGCGGCTCGTTGTGCTTTGCGCGTATTGCCACTGTTGATCCACGATAATAAGCATGGCAATTTTAGCTATTGGAAAAAAACAGAACGTAGCAAGCACTTATTGGCGGTCTGGAACGCGCTGCGTTACGCAGTGAATGCCAAAGCCGCCGCCTATACCGAAAAAGCCGCCGATGCCGCCTATAAAGCCGCCAGAGCCGCCGATACCTCTGTCATCAGAGACGATTCCGCCACCTATGCCGTCTACGTTACTTCTGGTGCTGCTAGCACTGCCTCCTCCAGAGCCAATGCCACCATCAGAGGCACTGCTGCCTATACCTCTGCTAGAGCCTATGTCGCCGCCAATGCCGCTAAACAAACCACGATAACCGTAGCCATTGAGCTGGATTTGCAACGCCTTCAATTGCCCTCACAGACGAAACAAATATCATCGGCACAACAATTCGCTGCACTGCCATTATGGTCAGAGGGTATTCCTGAGGAATGGCAAGCTCTTTACCAACGTTTTCGGCAAGCGGTTCTGGAGTTAGACGAGGGTTTTGAACATTGGCTAGATTGGTATGAGGATCGTATCAATGGCAAACCGCTAGCCCCTGAAGTAGAAGCTAAGTGGTTTAGTATTCCAGATGAGATTTTGGTGCAAGGGGCAAAAGCAACTAATGCGTATTTCATGAGTTTGTTTGTACCTGCGTTATCGCCGCTGAATTTGGTGAGGGCAATTTTCATTGGTGATGGCGCAGTTGGCAAAACCTCGCTCATTCGACGCTTGCACGGTGAGGCAGTCATTGAAGATCAAGAAAGCATGACCGCTGGTATTGAAATCAAGCAGTGGTGTTTACCCAACAGCGCAATTAAAGCCCGCTTTTGGGATTTCGGCGGACAAGTCATGTCACACGCCATGCACCAATTTTTCCTGCGTGAACGCTGTTTATACATTTTGTTGGTGGATGCGGGTTCAGAACGCGAAAAACGCGAACACATGACCGCCAATGACCGCGCCGCCTATTGGTTGGAACACATTAAAGCCTTTGGTAATGCAGCACCCGTGATGCTGGTCGGCAATAAAGCCGACAAAGCCAGCGTTAATCTGGACATGAATGCCTTACGCGAAAAATACCCGAATATTCTCGATTTTTACGCCATTTCTTGCACCGCAACCGAACAAAGCTACCGTAACCGTTTTCAGACTTTTCACGATGATTTGGTGGAAAATCTAAAGCGGGTAGATACGCACCAAGTCATGTTTACCCCACAACAATTCACCATGCTGGAAACACTGCGGGAGCGTTCGCGCCACAGTGCGTTTTTAGATGATGAAGCCTTTGATAAGCTGTGTGGTGAACACGAGATTGGTCAAGTCGGGCTGGATAAAACCGCGTTTTTGGGTTTATTGGATAGTTTGGGCGAAATCGTGCATTTTCCTGATTTGGCATGGTCAGAGGCGTATGTGCTCAATCCGCGTTGGCTCACCTACGGCGTTTATACCCTGCTTTACGCTGAGACAACGGCAAGGCAATGGGGTTTACTGTGTGATAATGATGTGCGAAGTATTTTGCAAGCTGAACAAGTCGTGGACGAGCTGGGTAATGTATTGACTTACCCCACCGCCAAATGCCGTTTTATTGTGGATGCCATGTCGCGGTTCGGTTTGTGTTACGAAATGCACGATAAAACTCAACAGCACCAAAAACGGTTGGTTATCCCCGATAAACTCCCTGAAAACCAGCCCGATTTACGCGGTTACTTCCAAGAAACACCGGATACCGTTGCTTTTGAGTTTGATTTTGACGGTTTATTGCCACGCAGTTTAATGCCCAATTTGATTGTGTCACGGCATAAAGAAATATTGGAAAACCAACAGCACCAACAATTGGTTTGGCAACAAGGTGTGATTCTCCGTAACCAACTGTATCAAGCCAAAGCGCGTTTGCAGGTTGATTACACCCAACGGCGTTTGTCTTTATGGGTGCAAGGTGGTGCATTACGCGAATATTTAGCCGTCTTACGCGACGAAATTCGCCGCTTATTAGAACCCATGAAAGGGTTGAGCTTCACCGAAAACGTGGTTTTGCCAGATTTTGCCCGACGCGACCAGTTAGGTTTTATCGCACACAAAGCACAACGGGAAACAGCCCCGTATAATCGCCTCATCAAAGAAGCCGCACGTCGGCAAACCATTACCAGTTCTGACACGGGCATTGATTACGACTTAACCAAAATTATGGGGTTTATTATGACAGCAGAGAAACAGCAGCAAGAAACCGCCAACGTGACTCACCAAACGATTAATGTCCACGCTCCCGTCGGCGCAATTGGCGGGTCGGGTCATTATCAAACCGTTTCAGGAAAAGTAGTTATTAATCAGCATGACAAACAACGGATTACCGACTTCCAAAACGCCTTAACGACGTTAATGAAACAGGTGCAAAATCACGATGCAGACTTTGAAATCAAAGCCAATGCGTATGGGGAGCTGAAACAAATTCGGGAGCATCTGGAAAACCTCGAAACCGCCAGCCCCGAAACACGCGGCAAATTATCCCAACTCCTAACCAATATGAAAGACGGCACACTCGGCGCAATCACGCTCGGCAAAGACATCAAAGAAGCCAGCGAAACCATTACTTGGCTGATGTCTGCCGCCGCCAGCGTCAGCGCGTTTTTGACAACGCTACCGATGTAAAACTTGTGGGTGGGCGTTACTCACCCACCTGCTTGGCGAGTTTTCTGACCAAATCAGGATGATAACGAATACCACATTGCTGCATGGCGTACACGGCATCCACAAACGAATCAAGCCAGCCCTGTTGTTTCGCTTTCAACAAGATACCTAGCGTTCCTGTGACGCGCAACCCAAGGTATTCCGCCAAATTACGCCCTATTTTTTCATCAATAATGACCCAATCCGCAGCACTGCGCTTTGCCATGTCAATCGTGTGCTTCTCGCCTTTATCCAACTCTAATAACACCGTGGTGTGTACCACAGGCAATGAATCTACAGGAATAATCCAATCCAAAAGGCGCAAATTAGGGACTTTGATTCTGCCACCAACTGCACATTCGTCCAGCACTTCCGTCACGACATGGACATTACCAAAACAGCGAAACATAAGATCAAGGCGATCAATACTGGCGAGCGCAATAAATGGCGTGGTATTACTGAACACGATACTCATAACAAAGCCGTTTCCCGTTCCCAATCGTCACTGGAATCCTCCAACAAAACAGCCCCTGCTTCCCATGCTAAATGCAAAAATTCAACGCGAGAAATGTCCAGCCACGTTGCTGCCGTTCCAGAGCTGATCCGACCTTCGTTGAATAAGCTAATGGCTGCCTGCCGTTTGAGGTATTCAGCAAAACGTTCTGCATTTAGGTGGAGTCCAATCAGCAGTTCCGGCGGACAATCAATTTCAATCGTGCGCTTCATGGCAATGTTTCCTCAGCTATCGTTTGCATGTCACATCATTATTGTAGCAAACCGTTAACGATTTCCCGAACGAAAGCCCTTTCCTGCTGTGGGAAAGGGCGTTGAATCAAGGGATTATACCGTTGGTGAGGCGGGAATATTGGGTAGGCTGGTAACAACATCAGCATTCTGGGCGCGATGGCGTAAGGCGTGATCCATGAGCGTAATGGCTAACATGGCTTCGCAAATCGGCGTGGCACGAATCCCCACGCACGGGTCATGGCGACCTTTGGTAATGACTTCCACCGCTTCGCCGGACAAATTCACGCTTTGCCCCGCAATACGCATACTGGACGTGGGTTTGAACGCGGTGTGAACCACAATGTCTTGCCCTGAGGAAATCCCACCCAAAATGCCACCCGCGTGGTTACTTAGGAAACCTTGCATGGTGATTTCGTCGCGGTGTTCTGTGCCTTTTTGTTCCACACAGGCGAAACCTGCACCGACTTCCACGCCTTTCGCGGCATTAATCGACATCATCGCGTGGGCAATGTCCGCATCCAAACGGTCAAAAATCGGTTCGCCCCAACCCACGGGCACATGACTTGCCACTGTGGTGATTTTCGCGCCGATGGAATTGCCTTCTTTGCGCAGCGCGTCCATGTAGGCTTCCATCGCCGCGACTTTGCTCGCATCAGGGCAGAAAAACGGGTTATTGGCGATTTCATCCCAATCCAAGGTTTCCGCTTTGATCGGCCCTAGTTGCGACAAATAACCGCGAATCACCACGCCATAACGTTCGTGCAGCCATTTTTTGGCGATTGCACCCGCCGCTACGCGCATCGCGGTTTCCCGCGCTGACGAACGCCCGCCGCCACGGTAATCACGCAGGCCGTACTTTTTGTAGTAGGTGTAATCCGCGTGCCCAGGGCGGAAACGATCCAGAATGTCGCCGTAATCTTTCGAGCGTTGATCCGTGTTGTGGATGATCAAGGCAATCGGTGTCCCCGTGGTTTTGCCTTCAAACACGCCGGAAAGAATCTGCACTTCATCGGGTTCGCGCCGCTGCGTGGTATGGCGGCTTTGCCCCGGCTTGCGCCGATCAAGGTCAATTTGAATATCAGCTTCCGTGAGGGCGAGTCCGGGCGGGCAGCCATCCACGATGCAGCCGATTGCGAGTCCATGACTCTCACCGAAGGAGGTCACGGTAAAAAGTTTTCCAAAGCTATTTCCTGACATAACGCGGATTGTAGCAGTAATTCAAAATCCTGAGCAGTAGTTTGCATGATGTATAGTTATTGAACAGATCATCACTCTTCTATAGAATCCAATCCCGCCATCATAAAAATAACTGTTGATAAAGAATAGACGCAAAAGCCCGATAAGAGGGATGCCCGTTCCCTCTTTTTTTTAGCGTTAGTCAGCAGACTGGCAACGATTTCAATAAAAACCGCGAAGTGAGGAAATCCATTTCACCCCCCAGTGACATGGAAAAATTTAAAACAGGGGCGGAATTGGCTGGAACTTATCTAGCCTTTTCCTTTACTAAACAAAAACTAAAACGTCATTAATACGCAACAAAAAAACACAATGGGGACTAGGGCTTATGGCAGATTACAAAACCTATCATGCGGCGGCATTGGCAACAGGGTTAGGAGCTGGGGCGACCGTTTCCGCCGTCGCGCCATCATTACCGTTGTGGGTCATTGCAACCACTTTTCTTAGTGGCTATGTTGGTGCACTCTTACCCGAGATTGATGATGTACAATCCAATAGCTATCGTGTTATTCAGCGTTTAACACGACTAGCCGCATTAACAGTACCGACAATTCAGTTTTTTTATCGTCCAACCGATTTGATTATCGCGATTTTTTTAGCGTGGTTTTTGGTAACGCAATTCTGGAAGCTCTTTCACCAGATTGTCGAACGCGGTGGACAAACGCATTCCGTCTTGGCGGCATTGTGTCTGTCGTTAGGTGTTGCATGGATAGCCTATCTCACGGCTGGCGCAGATGCGGCAGTACCTGGGTTTCTCGCATCTGGAGTTGGCTACTTGCTGCATTTACTGCTTGATGACTTGGACGGTGTAAAGCTACCGAGCAACGGCAACGCGGAAAATACCACCAACCAACCCTTGCGTTTTATGGGCAACAAACAAAGCACCGAACTGTATAGCTTGGTTATGATTGGTTTATTGAGTTGCTTTGCTTTGTGGCTTATCTAAATGCAAAAAGCCAGCCTTTGCGACTGGCTTTGTATAATGGCAGCAGGAAACTATTGCTGTTGCGCTTCTTGTGTGGCGATTTCTGCGTGAACTTTCGCCATATCAATGCTACGAACTTGCGTAATCACTTGTTCCAATTGACCTTCGCTCAGCATTCCAGGCTGGGCGAATAATACGACTTGCTCGCGAAAAATCATCAGCGTTGGAATGGAACGGATTTGGAAATGCGAAGCTAATTCCTGTTCTTCTTCCGTATTCACTTTGGCAAACACGATGTCTGGGTGATTTTCAGAAACTTTCTCGTAAGTTGGCGCGAAAGAACGGCAAGGTCCACACCACGGTGCCCAGAAATCCACAATCACGATGTCGTTAGTGGTAATGGTTTCTTCAAAACTTTGTGAGGTAATGTCTTCAGTTGCCATGACAATCTCCTATCTATTGTGTAAATGAAATGGACAACAAATCATGGAGGTTGCCCAATGTATCCGCCTTAATCCTGCGCAAACGGCTCACCCCAACGCGGCATTAAGGTTTGCGGAATGTCCAAATGATCCAACACCCGCGCCACCATAAAGTCCACCAATTCCCCAAGTGTTTGCGGACGCTGGTAGAACCCTGGATTGGCGGGCATGATAATAGCCCCCATCCGCGCCAGTTTCAGCATGTTTTCTAAGTGAATCTCGGAAAATGGCGTTTCGCGTATCACTAAGATCAACTTTTTGCGCTCTTTCAAAGCAACGTCAGCGGCACGTTCAATCAAGTTACGGCTGCTGCCGCAGGCAATCGCCGATAATGTTCCGGTAGTACACGGGCAAACCACAGTCGCATCCGCCACACCACTACCGCTGGCAATCGGGGCTATCCATTGTTCGCGCTCGAAGACTTGTAACTGTTCCGGTTTTGCGCCGTACAGTTCACTGAAATACGCTTGAATCTCGCTGGCACGCGACGGTAGACGGTGGTCGGTTTCCATGTTCACCACCACTTGCGCCGGACGCGACAGCAACAAATACACCCGACAATCGCTGCGTAATAAGCATTCCAGCAAACGCAAACCGTATTGCGCACCCGATGCCCCTGTCATAATCAGCGTAATGGTTTTCACGCAATCATCCTTACTGTTTTGCTAATGCCGCTAACAGCTTGTCATGAATCCCCCCGAAACCGCCATTACTCATAACCAGAATATGGTCTCCAGCTTGCGCTTGGGCAGCGACTATTGCCGCGAGTTGCTCAATGTCTTGCACCAATTGCCCTTTCGCACCGATTTCCGCCACCACATCGCTCAAATCCCAGCCCAAATTCGGCGGTTGGTACAGGTAAACGCTATCCGCTGCCTGCAAGGATTCCGCCAACAATGCTTTGTGCGTCCCCATACGCATGGTGTTGGAACGCGGCTCCAGCAGGGCAATAATCCGCGCTTGCCCAACCTTAGCGCGTAACCCCGCCAATGTGGTGGTAATCGCAGTCGGATGGTGGGCAAAATCGTCGTAAACGGTGACATCGCGCACCGTACCCCGCACCTGCATACGTCGCTTAACGCCTTTGAACTCCGCTAAACCCGCAATCGCGTGTGCCACAGGCACACCAACGTGACGCGCCGCTGCAATCGCTGCCAACGCATTATTCACGTTATGTTCGCCGAGCAAATCCCATTCAACCACGCCTTGCACTTCACCCTTGAATAACACGCGAAACGCGCTGCCATCAGCGTGTAAATATTCCGCTTGCCAATCACCCTGCGCGAATGTTTCCACCGGAGTCCAACACCCCATTGCCAGCGTGTCGTGCAAATGCTGATCCGCACCATTCACCACCGCCAAACCGGAACGCGGCACGGTACGCATTAAATGGTGAAACTGGGTTTTAATGGCTTGCACGTCGGGGAAAATATCAGCGTGGTCGTATTCGAGATTATTCAGAATCACAGTACGCGGGTGGTAATGCACGAATTTAGAACGCTTGTCGAAAAACGCGGTGTCATATTCGTCTGCTTCCACCACGAAAAATGGCGATTCACCCAAACGCGCCGACACGCCAAAGTTTTCTGGCACACCGCCAATCAAAAAGCCCGGTTTTAAGCCAGCGTATTCCAAAATCCACGCCAACATGCTGGATGTAGTGGTTTTACCGTGCGTCCCCGCCACCGCCAAGACCCAACTATCGCGCAAAATGTTTTCATACAACCATTGCGGTCCTGAAATGTACGGTAAATTGCGATCCAAAACGTGTTCCACCACATCCAAACCGCGTTTCATCACATTGCCCACCACGAAAGCATCCACGTCACTGGGTAAATCCTGCGGCGCGTAACCTTGCGTAATATCAACACCCTGCTCTACTAACATGGTGCTCATTGGCGGGTAAACATTGGTATCCGAACCCGTTACCGTGTGACCTTTGGCGCGTGCCAGCAATGCGATACCGCCCATAAACGTACCGCAAATACCCAAAATATGAATTTTCATGCGTAAACTTGCCAACCTTTTTTTAAATCAATGGCTATTGTAAAACATGACGCTTAATAACATCTTCCAGCGGAATGGGTTTAGAAATACCATAGCCCTGCCCATAGTCTACACCAATATCGCGCACGATTTGGATAACCTGATCGTTCTCGACATATTCAGCAATCACCTTGACACCCATTAAATGCCCGACCTGACTTACTGAACGCACCATTGCCTCAGCGACAGTATCCGTTGCAATATCTTTAATAAAACTGCCATCAATTTTTAGATAATCCAACGGCAAAGACTTCAAATACGAAAACGAGCTAACTCCTGTACCGAAATCATCCAATGAAAAACTACAGCCCAAATTTTTTAATGTTTCGATAAACTTGTGAGCCAATTCCAAATTGTGAATCGCCACCCGTTCCGTAATCTCAAAACACAACATAGCCGGACTAATACCAGCATTATGAATTTCATCCAGCACAAATTGGAGAAAGTCTGGTTCATCCAAACTTTGTCCTGACAAATTCACCGCAAAAACAGGGCATGGCACACGTTGTGTAATGTCGCGTAAGGAAGTCAATAACTTGCGCACTACCCAACGATCTAGGCGTGGCATCATAGAGAAGTATTCAGCAGCAGGGATAAACTCATCAGGTGGAATTGGCTGTTCCTCTTCATCATACAACCGAATTAATACCTCGTAATGATGAAATGGCTTTTTGAACGCCTTAACATCCAAAGACTGAATAGGCTGAGCAACTAACCTGAAATTTCCCGCTTCAAATGCCTTTTTCAAACGTCCCAACCACACTAAGTTACCACGTTGCTTATTAACTTCTTGGTCGTTAGGTCGATAAATATGAATCCGATTACCACCTTTAGTTTTTGCAACGCGGCACGCATTATCAGCAACTGATAAAATGCGGCTTACTGAAATTTGACGATTATTAGGGGATACCAAGGCTTTATAGAATGGAACGAATGCAATACTAGCTGTGACCTGCTGATTCATATCATTCCATAAGAAATTATACTGCGATAACTTTTTGTAAATCCTCTCTACTGCTTGAATAGCAACGGAAGGTTCAACCTCTTGCAGCAAAATACCAAACTCATCACCCCCTAATCGAGCTAAAATATCGCGCTTCGCATCAATTTCATCTTTCAATAAATTAGCAATACGTTTTATTAACTCATCACCGCCAGAATGCCCCATTGAATCATTCACGAGTTTAAATTGATCCATTGCAATTAAACAAAATGAATGTTTAACACCATGTTGGCGAACTTGATCGATAGCTAATTTCAGACGAATCTCGAAACCCTTACGATTTAATAAGCTGGTATGCGCATCATGCAAGCCGATATATTCCATTCGAACTTGCAATTCTTGTAATTCCGTTTGATTACGCATTAGCAACATGAAGTAGAAACCATCATGACCTTCATATTGCAGTAACTGCACCGAACAACTCACACGCAATTCATTTAAACCACCTGCACTCAAAAGAGCCAGAGGAATATCCAGCCTTTCATTGGTATTGGATTTTGCCCGATCCAGCCATAGCAGTGGTGTACGAGTTAATGGGTCAAAGAGCGTAAAAAACTGTCCACACGCTCTACCTCGTGCGCTACGCATCTTGGTTTTTAAGAGTCGCTCGGCCGCTGGGTTGATAAAACTAATAATGCCTTTTTCATCCACTAACACTGCCAACTCTTGCACATCAGCTAAAGCAGATACCAGCATGTTTTGTTGGGCAAGGTATATTTGATTTCGCGCGTTATGACGGGTACGACGCGCAAACAAACTACCTAATAAGAGCAACAACAGAATACCCGCTAGTAAAAAATACAACGGTAACAGTGTTTGTGAAGAAAAGTCTAAAAAGTTACCCACTTAAGCCCTCAGACCTGTTTGGTATTTTTATTGAGTAAGCTGTCACGTTGCTAATCATATGCATTGCCCAACATACTGTACAGCTTTCAAAGAGTAACGGTCGAGTTTGACGGCGAGAATCTGGATTTTCCCCTTATGCAGGGTACGAGCAAGAAAGCTTCACAATAAATATGAAGAGTCGAACGACTGGATGCATCCGGCGATACCCGATACACCCCAAAGTTGCGTATCGGGCTTGGTAATCAACTGTCGCCAGACAATTAGATTTTTTCTTTGATACGCGCTGCTTTACCTGTACGACCACGCAGGTAGTACAATTTTGCACGACGAACATCACCACGACGCTTCACTTCGATACCAGCGATGCTATTGCTGTAAGTTTGGAATACACGCTCAACACCTTCACCGTAGGAAATTTTGCGTACAGTGAAAGATGAGTTCAAACCACGGTTACGCTTAGCGATAACCACGCCTTCATAAGCCTGTTGGCGTTCTTTGTCGCCTTCTTTAACACGCACTTGAACGATAACTGTGTCGCCTGGGTTGAAGTCAGGAATGGTTTTACCCATTTGTTCTTGTTCAAGTTGTTGAATAATCGCGTTCATGATAATCCTCTACTGAAGTTCACTACTTCTGTCAAATTCGTTGATATATTCAGCCAGCAACACACGCTCGGTATCCGTTAAGTGTTTTGCCTGCAATAGTTCCGGTCTACGCTGCCACGTTCTGCCAAGTGCTTGTTTGTGTCGCCAACGAGCAATATCCGCGTGATTACCACTTTTCAATACGGCGGGAATCGGCAAACCTTCCAACACTTCTGGGCGGGTATAATGCGGACAATCCAGCAATCCGGCACAAAATGAATCTTGCGCAGCGGATTCGTTATGTCCTAAAGCCTCGGGTAACAAACGGGTAATGGCATCGATCAATACCATTGCACCTAATTCACCACCACTGAGAACATAGTCACCAATTGAGCATTCAAGGTCGACTTCCAACGCAATAATGCGCTCGTCTATTCCTTCATAACGCCCACAGAGCAAAATCAAACCTGCTTCTGTGGCAAGCTCCGAAACTAAAGCTTGCGTTAGTGGTACACCTTGAGGGCTAAGGTAAACGACTTTACCCAAATTGTGTTGGCGGGCATCACGAATAGCGGGTAATAGCGTTTCCGCCTTCATTACCATACCCGGCCCTCCACCGTAAGGACGATCATCGACAGTGCGATGTACATCCTGCGCATAGTCGCGTGGATTCCAATGCTGCAACTGAATGATGCCTCGCTTTACCGCTCGACCTGTCACACCGCTTTGCACAACAGCGTTTACCAGTTCGGGAAAAAGCGTCACCACATCGAAGCGCATGACTAAAAGTCCGGCTCCCAATCCACAACGATACGACGTTCATCTACTGAAACGGATTTAATGACATCGTGCATGATCCAAGGGATTAAGCGTTCCTCATCACCACGCACGACCACGACATCATTTGCACCTGTTTCCAATAGGGAATCGACTTTACCAAACACAAAACCTGTCAGATTGATGACTTCCATACCCAGCAAATCTGCCCAGTAGTATTCATCCTGACGCAACGGCTGCAATTGTTCACGGGGAATAGCAATCGTACAGCCGATCAAGGTTTGTGCTTGATCACGGTCATTAACCGTTTGCAATTGAGCAACAATGCCCTTGCTTTGCACCTGACCTGCTATGACTTTATACGCTTTCCATTCACCCGCCACACTCAAGTACCACGGACTGTAGTCCAAAATGGCTTCGCGCTGTTCCGTGTGGGAAAACACTTTTACCCAGCCTTTCACGCCAAAAACACCAGCGATTTTTCCTAGTGTAATCATTTGGTTGGAGGTATTAGCTTGGGTCATAAGTCAATAACAGTCGTAACCTTAACTTGCCTTAAACTGCCGCGCTTTCCGTTGTTTCTTTCAGCAACTTAGCCACGCGCTCAGTCGGTTGTGCACCACATTTTAACCAGTAGTCAGCGCGGTCTTGCTCGATGTGCAGACGCACTTCTTGACCACGCGCAACTGGGTTGAAATAACCGATACGCTCGATGTAGCCACTGTCACGTGGTTTACGTTTATCACTAACGACGATGTGATAAAAAGGACGCTTTTTCGCGCCACCTCTAGCCAGACGAATGTTGACCATAGCAAAACCTTAAAATAAATTCAGTAAACGCAGGGCAGACTACCCCACCCCGAAGTAAACGCGAGATTGTACGTTAATTTCAGAAAAAGTGAAGTATTGATTACACCGCTTATAACAAAAAGCCTCCACGATGGGGAGGCTTTTATCATGCGAATGGGAACGTCATTTACTGACTAGTTAGCGGACGCATATTGTGCAGCAGAAGGCACATAACCGGGGAAGAAACGGTAATGTCCGGTGATCGGCATTTGGAATAGTACATCTTCCATTTTTTCACCTTCGCCAATGTTATGCACAATGAGGTAACGGTCTGGGTCTGCTGTCGATTTGCGATTCACAACGATACCGATGTGCTCTTGATCCCCACCCAGATTCCACGTTACCAAATCACCTGGTTGGTAATCGCGCGGATCGCCAGAGACGGGCAGACGCGCCCCTCGACGTGTAAAGAAAGCTTTCAGGTTATGCACCCGACGATGGTCGATATTCGGGTCTGGCGCACTCAATCCCCATTTTGGCAAATTGGGATAGGCATAGAAATTCCGTGCCATATCTTCGTGAACCAAGCGTTGCAAATCAACACCTAGCTTACGGTAAGAACGGATAACCGTGTCGGTACAAACTCCCATGTTACTGGGTACGTCTCCGTTAGGATAAGCAATAGGCACATATGTGCCATTATAAACCACACGGTGACGCAGGCGATCCAAAGCCGCGTAAGACAAACGCTCTGGCGTGGCAACATTAGTACGCGCCGTACCTGAACGTTGCATCGGCACGGTTTGCTGTTGTTGTTGTTGCCCTGTTGATTGCGATTGGCTAGAACAACCACTCAACCCACTTAAGCCGACACCCGAAACCAAATAGACTAATACACTCAATCTCGTTAAGCGTGATAATCTCAGAACACTACTCATTTACCCCACTCCTGTTTCAACAACAGAAATCCTTAAACTCCGAAAAGCCCGTTTAACCATTTGCATACATACGTTGAAGTCATCTACGCGAGGCGCATTATACCGAATGCTATTCACGATAGTCAGAGCAATCATTATTGTTATGTTGATGCAGCCAGTCTCCCCCAGCGTAAAAGCATGGGGGAAAACCTAAGCTGAATGCAGCTTAATACGTTGGACAGTCCGAGACAAACGGCTGTTTGGCAATACCCCAACGGTATTCCAATGGCGCATGTGGGTCAGAACTTAACGTACCTGCTTCAACATTTTGACGCAACTCACGCAATGTCATGTAGTAATTACGTTCACCCTCATCGACCAACGTCATTTGAACTTGGCAGAAATTATTTAGATTCTGCATTTCAGATGGTGGTGGCTGGTCATTAGAGAATACCGCTTTTGCCCAACGCGCGGGTTGCGAACGCGGATCAAAACGTCCGACGCGATCCAAATGACGACGAATGGAACTAAAGAACATATTCAAACGTTTATCGCGACCTGGCGTTGAATGGTCATCGTATTCTTTTGCATTCATGCAACGACGACCTTCATTGCGGATCTTTTGCAAATAGTACAACGCATCGTAAACATACACGCTGCGATCATTAGCATACATGCACAAGGCCAATAATAAACGTTGGGTTTTTTCATCTGGACGTTCTTCACGATGACCCAGCTTTTTAGAAATAATGTCCGTAAACGCTACATAGTCGCCACCTAATTCCGCCGCCACTTGGAATTGCTCTTCGCTATACCCAGGTTGGGCACTGGCAGGCTTCATGATGTTTTGTGGTTGTTTGAAACGGCGATAACCATCACCCATGCGCTTGTCTTCTGGCACATAGAAAGGAAACGATGGCGTGCGTAACAAATAACGCGCTTGTTTAGGGGTTGTAGAAGCCATGACTTCAGCGATACCTGCATCTGTCACTTCCACGATTTGGTAAGAGTGAACCCCTGGGGCGACATATACATCACCTGGTTTAATGTCATTGAGTGCTACAGGGTAAGTATCGTTTGGCAAGGATGCACTACTGGTCATGTCAGCCACATAGTTCATGAACTGGCGAACCCGTTGTGGTGGCGCGAGATTATCCCACGTTCCCATGCTATTGCTAATCTGTTTACCCGCTTTATCGCGATTATTAATCACGAATGGCAGACGGTTCTCATACGCGAAAATCAAGCGCATCATGTAAACCGCGTCAGCACAGTCATTTTCAAACTGATAGTAGATAGGCTTAGATGCATCCATAAAGATGTCATCTTTCCAGTTAGTACGCACCCAATCATGGTAACGACTTTCCCATGTGTCATCCCATGCGTTCTCATTAGGCCATACGTCAGCGGAGGCCATCGACGGCATAAACGTCGCAGCGGTTAGTAAAAGCACTAGGCTAAAAAATTTTTTCATGAAACTTGCACTTGATGTAGTTAAAACCAGAAGAACACTCGATAGGTAAATGCAACCTGTCAGGTTCACGCCTATTAATAGCCCTGACTTGAGAACATGCCCATAAGTTCCCAATGTCGCTTAGCGTAATTTGCCTTATTCCGAATTTCAACCAAAAAAATACCCAACCGAGCAATGGTTGGGTATCGACACAATGCATTTGCTAACTTTTTACAAGATTAACAATGAAATGCCTCATGGATTAGCTATCAACTTATTTTTGTTGATATTGCTTCAGTGCGTCCTGAGATGTTTGGTTCATCTTGACTGGCCCTTTAAAATTGCCTTTTGCTTTTACTTTTGGAATCACAGGACCAGTACCTTTGTGTGGAATACCAGGTTTGCAGCTATAGTGGTGAGTATGGCTTGGATCAGTGAACTGATGGCTATGTGTAATGGAGTTCGTGCAAGCTGGAACAGGAGGATGAGTATGGCAGCTTTTATCTGCTTTAGGATCACAACCACCAGCAGCGGGAGTTGTTGTAGCTGTCGCAGGCGTTGTTGTGGTTGCAGGAGCAGCCGTCTGTTGCTGGCTCATTTGTTGGCAACCTGTTGCGAACATACCTGCCATAATTAAAGCTGCGATTGCGAGTGGGGATTTAATCTTCATCGTCTTGGTCTCTTTCATTGTTGAAGGGAAGGCACTGATTTCAAAGAGTGTAGCAAAACAACCACAAAATTGCTTTAGGAAAACACTCCGCACCAATTTAACACGAATCTACCTAAAAAACTGCTCAGCGACACGGTGATAACATCACGATAGACACGTCCATGTTGTGCAAATTTACAACACATCCCAAAAATAAAACGAGTTCGCAGGAAATGCAACCATAAAACCGACCCCTACCCCAAATAAAGTAAAGGTCGGTGTCGTGTTGCTCAGCGATTAACGTTGATACTGTTGCATCACGGCTTTAGATGACTCATCCATCTTCACCGCACCTTTGAAGTTGCCTTTGGCTTTAACAGGCGGAACAACAGGTGCAACCGGAACGACAGGTTTGACAGGTGGTGGAGGACGTTTGACAGGCGGTTGTACAGGAGCAGGAGGCGGAGTAACAGGTTTTTCTTTTTCGCAATTACAACTTTGTTGTTGTGCAACCTGTTGACTGCCCGCAGCTTGTTGTTGACTACAACCTGTTGCCAGCAAACCAACACAAATCAATGCCGCAAGAGTCAATTTGGACTTCATTTCCATGGCTTTAGCCTCAATTTATTCACTAAAAAGTCAGTAAGTTTTTGCAGTGTAGCCTTATCGAGTTGCCTCTATCATTGCTACCTATCATTATGTAGCACAAAACATACAGAAACGCCGACGAATGGGTAGGAGATTTGTGAGGTTTGGGCAAAAAAAAGCCCCTCGTCATAACGAGGGGCTTTCAGATAACCATTTCCTACTTAGATCAAGCGGGAACTAGTGTACCAATGCAAGCATTACTTTTGGTATTGTTGCAGAGCAGCTTTAGAAGCTGGATCCATTGCGACTGGACCTTTGTAGTTGCCTTTCGCTTTAACTTTAGGCACAACTGGAGCTGGAGCTGGACGTACTGGAGCAACAGGGTGTGCTGGAGCAACCGGAGCAGCTGGAGCAGCTGGAGCAGCAGGAGTTTCTGGAGCAGCAGTTTGTTGTTGACCACCAGCAGCTTGTTGTTGGCTACAACCAGTTGCCAACAAACCAGCGAACAACAGACCAGCGATAGTTAATTGAGATTTCATTTTCATAGTTCAAACTCTCTCACGATATAAGGAAAGGGAAACTTTATCAGCACAAATTATGTACCAACATCCAAGAGATTGAATGCATCGACCCCGTTCGTCAGCCTCACGGAAATCTCTGGACGATGCGCATCATACAACTAGATAAAAGAACAGGCAAACCCCTATTATCACAAATAATCAAAGATGCGCAATTAAATACCTAAAAACTCAATTAAATTACCCCGGAAAACCGCCGATGGGAGGGAATCCACCCCCTGGTGGCATCTTATTACTCATTTTGCCCATCAATTTGCGCAAAGCCCCACCTTTTGAAAACTGCTTCATTACACGGCTCATTTGTTGATGCTGCTTAAGAAGACGATTTACATCTTGCACTTGCAAACCACAGCCTGCTGCAATTCGGCGCTTGCGTGATGCCTTGATAACCTCGGGATTACGACGCTCTTCCAATGTCATGGAGTTAATAATCGCAATCATGCGCCGAACTTCTTTATCATTCGCTTGCTCTTTCAAATGCGCTGGCACGTTACCCATACCAGGTAATTTATCCATCAGTGCACTCATGCCACCCATTTTCAGCATTTGCTGCATTTGGTCGCGTAAATCTTCAAAATCGAAGCCTTTGCCTTTGTTTAGTTTTTTAGCAAGAGCTTGCGCTTTTTTATGGTCAACTTGGCGTTGTGCTTCTTCAATCAAGCTCAGGACATCGCCCATACCCAAAATACGCGATGCCATACGATCTGGGTGGAAGGGTTCAAGCGCATCCAGCTTTTCACCAACACCGATAAACTTGATCGGTTTTCCCGTGATTTGACGCACCGACAATGCCGCACCACCACGCGCATCACCATCCGCTTTGGTTAAGACAACCCCTGTCAGTGGTAACGCATCGCCAAACGCTTTTGCGGTATTGGCTGCATCCTGACCTGTCATGCTATCCACAACAAATAGCGTTTCAATGGGGTTAAGCGCGGCATGAACGACTTGAATTTCCTGCATCATTTGCGCATCGATGTGTAACCGTCCAGCGGTATCCACAATCAACACATCCATGTATTTGCGCTTGGCTTCCGCCACCGCCGCATTGGCAATATCGACAGGCTTTTGCGTGGCTTCACTGGGGAAAAAAACTGCCCCTGTTTGCCCTGCGATGGTTTCGAGCTGTTTAATCGCCGCAGGACGGTATACGTCACAACTGACAACCATAACAGACTTGTTTTGGCGTTCTTTTAAAAAGCGTGTCAACTTACCAACGGTGGTCGTTTTACCCGCCCCTTGTAACCCCGCCATTAAGATAACCGCAGGTGGTTGCGCATTGAGCGATAAGGTTTCGTTGGCCTTACCCATGATTGCAACTAGCTCATCATTCACCACTTTGATGAATGCCTGTCCTGGGGTTAGACTTTCCAATACCTCCTGCCCAATTGCCCGCTCTCGCACCCGACTCGTGAACTCACGAACCACAGGCAAAGCCACGTCAGCTTCTAACAGTGCCATACGCACATCACGCAGCGCATCTTTAATGTTTTCATCGGTCAAACGGGCTTGACCGCGTAATTTTTTTACCGTCTGCGACAGACGTTCACTTAAATTCTCGAACATGTTTGACTTCTTTCTAGTCCCATTGCGGCACAAGTTGCTATCATAGCATTAAAAGTGAAAACGAATGCGTTTCCACCATTGGGGCACGCAACTTTTAACGACGTATAGAATCCGTTTGAAAATGACAATAATGCTGAATCTGTTGGCGACAACAGCATGGCTAACAACGTGGTGGTTGATCAGCTCTCGCTTGCGCGAGCGATTGCGCGGTAACATCCCACAACATCGACAACTACTCATTGGTGTGTGGTCGGGTTCGTTGTTGTTACACGGTGGCGCGGTACTGGCTGCTGTTTTGCAGCCGTCTGGCATTGTGATTAACTTTGCTACGGCCAGCTCTGTTGTGATGTGGTTATGTAATGGTTTATTATTTGCCACCATGCTGCACCGCCCTCTGGAAACATTGGGGATTGTGGTCGTGCCTTTCACACTCTCTGCTATGCTAATGCCGTTATTGGAATCCCATCACAGTTCATCGCTGAGTTTAAATACGGGTTTAGGGATTCATATTTTCACCTCCTTATTAGCATACAGCATGTTGACGCTGGCAGCGTTGCAAGCACTGTTGTTAGCGTTGCAGAACAAACATTTGCACAATCATCACCCTGGCGGTTTAATTAAAACCCTCCCACCATTGCAGGATATGGAGTCTTTGCTGTTCAAACTCATCGTGTTGGGGGTGGTTTTGCTTTCGGGTGGATTGCTTAGTGGTGCGTTGTACGTTGATAACTTGTTTAGCCAACACTTGGTTCACAAGACGGTTTTATCCATTATTGCGTGGTGCGTGTTCAGTGCCTTGTTATGGGGACATTGGCAATATGGTTGGCGCGGACGTATCGCTATCCGCTGGACACTAAGCGGTTTCTTTTTGCTCATGTTAGCGTTTTTCGGCAGTAAGTTTGTCCTGGAGTTTTTGGTAAATCCTGCGTGAATATCACTCTGACACCGTTTGGCTTTATGCTGGTCAATGTGCTGATTTCCATGCTATTGGCGGCGGTGTTTTGCATTCTTTACAGTCGTACCAAACCACCCGCACCATCGGCATCAGCGCGTGACGGACTACCCTCTCAGAGCTTACGCGCTATTGTGGATGCGGCGCGAACACATTTACCCTCTAATCATGCTGATATGTTGTTAAGTGTTTTGGATTTAGCCTCCACCACGGTCGCAGATATTATGATTCCACGCAAGCAAGTGACGGGGATTAATCTTGATGATGACTGGAACGACCTCGAAATACAAATCGTCAACAGCAAGTTCACACGTTTGCTCGTTTATCGTGGCAGTTTGGATAACGTCATTGGGATTGTTCATTTGCGCAAATTATTACCATTATTCCGCGAAGGGCATTTAAATCGGGAACGTTTTGAAACCTGCATTCGTCCAGCCTATTTCACACCTGAAACTACCACCCTAACCCAACAACTACTGAATTTTCAGGAAGAAACGCGCAGAATTGCACTGGTTGTGGATGAATACGGAGAAATTTTAGGTTTAGTAACACTTGAGGACATCCTCGAAGAAATCGTTGGCGAGTTCTCTACCTCTCCGAGCGATCAAGCCTATGAAATCAAGGCATTAAGCAATGGTGGTTATTGGGTAGATGGGCGAACACCCATCCGTGAAATCAACCGTCACCTTGATAGCCATTTTTCGGTACAATCTGCCAACACCATGAATGGTTTAATCTTGGAATACTTAGAATCATTACCCGTTCCTGGCATGACATTATTAATTGACGATTATCCCTTGGAAATTTGTAAAACGCGCAATAATGCGGTAAAAACACTCATTATCCACCCGCGTATTCAACGCCTACGTCCTGAAATGCATGAGCAAAACTAAAATTCAATATTATTGTACCGCCTGCGGTAGCCTACACAGCAAATGGAGTGGGCAATGCGGTGACTGTGGTGCTTGGAATACGTTAGAAGAAAGCATTAGCATCCCGACTAGCAAAACTACCGCATCCCGCAGTGGTAGCTATGCAGGTGAACAAGTGGCGATTCGTTCCCTGCACGAAGTCAGTCTTGCAGAAGACCCGCGCATCCCTACACGCCAATCGGAATTGGATCGCGTACTCGGCGGTGGTTTGGTTGCAGGCTCAGTAGTGCTGATTGGTGGTGATCCAGGTATCGGCAAATCCACCATTTTGTTACAAACCCTCACCGAACTAGACAGCCTCAAGAGCCTGTATGTAACAGGTGAAGAATCGTTGCAACAAGTGGGCTTACGCGCTAAACGCTTAGGCCTGCCTACCCAGCATTTACGTTTACTGACGGAAACCTGTGTGGAAAATATCATCGCGCTGGCTTCTCAAGAACAGCCGCAATTGATGGTAATCGACTCCATTCAAACCATTTTCACGGATCAACTGCAATCTGCTCCTGGCTCAGTCAGCCAGATTCGGGAATCAGCCGCCAAACTGGTACGCTTTGCCAAACAAACCCAAACTGCACTGTTTATCGTCGGGCATGTCACCAAAGAAGGCACATTAGCCGGGCCGCGAGTGCTGGAACACATGGTTGATACGGTGCTGTATTTTGAAGGCGACCCAGGCGGACGTTATCGCATCTTACGCGCGGTAAAAAATCGGTTTGGTGCGGTCAACGAACTTGGTGTATTCGCCATGACCGAACAAGGCTTAAAAGGGGTGAGTAACCCTTCCGCCATTTTTCTTTCACGTCATGAAGAAGCGGTTTCTGGCAGTATTGTCATGGTTACGCGCGAAGGCACACGCCCCTTAATGGTGGAAGTGCAAGCATTGGTCGACACCAGTCATGGTTCTGCACCACGTCGTGTCACCTTGGGATTGGAACAAAATCGTCTCGCTATGTTGTTAGCCGTATTACATCGTCATGGTGGAATTTCGATGTTTGACCAAGACGTATTCATAAATGTAGTGGGTGGTGTTAAGATTTCAGAAACCGCTGCTGATCTACCATTGTTACTTGCAGCACTCTCTAGTTTTCGTAATCATCCTTTGCCTGCCGACTTAGTGGTTTTTGGGGAGGTTGGTCTAGCCGGAGAAATCCGCCCAGTACCAAACGGTGAGGAGCGATTGCGTGAGGCTGCTAAACATGGCTTCAAGCAGGCTATTGTTCCAAAAGGCAACAAACCGCGTCACCCGATTGAGGGCATGAAAGTGGTTGCTGTGGCACGGTTGGAGAAGGCGATTGAAATGATGATGTAAAATCGCCACAGTTGACGTATAATTGTTGACTCCGTACAACGGATATAATAATTTTATCGACTAGTTCGAGACGCAATTTACGTTACAAATACGGTTTCCGGGCGGCGTCGAGGGTTCGTTATTGCTGGCATCCCCTCTCCAGTTCGACATTTTTTTTAATGACTCTCACCCACTATACGACGGGGAGTATGTGTCTTGTCTTTCTCAGAATTAGGCTTAAATCCAGAATTCGCGGCGAAAATTCAGGCCGCAGGGTATGAAAATCCAACCGAGCTGCAAAAGCAGTTGATCCCTTTAATGACGCAAAACAAGAGCGTTATTGTGTGGACACAATCAGCGTCGGGTAAAACAGGTGCGTTTCTGATACCTGCGATTAACTATATCCTGAGTAATCCGCTTGAAGAACACCGCCATGCGCGTATCTTAATCCTGACTTCACGTCGTGATCGTGTTAATCAGATTAACTATACGATTAAACGCTTACTCGGCGATGATCAACAAATTCGCTCCGGCTTTATTGTCAGCGGCCGACCGTATCAGCCACAAATGCGCTTGTTACGTCGCCCGTTGGATTTAATGATTGCCACGCCTGGGCGTTTAAACGATTTGGTCGACAATAACAAAGCCGACTTTTCCAAATTGGAAATGCTGGTGATTGACGACCTCAGCGCGATTTACCACAAAGGCCTACACGGTCTTGTGAATAAAATTCTCGCGGAACGTTCCACCGCCTGTCCTGTTGTCGCATTCGTGCGCCAAGAAGACGAAATTTCAGCCTATGCTCGTGCTGTTTTCGCAGGCGCGGAAGAACTTGAAATCGAAGATGATCGCAATCCGTTACTGCAATTGCCGCAAGTCGTGCACCTTGCCGACGATTACACGCATAAAATTGCCCTGATGGATCACCTCTTAGACGAGTTTTCCGGCGAACCGACCTGTATTTTCACTATCAGCAGCAAAACCGCCAAGGCTTTGGCAGAAAGCCTAGCGAATCATGGGCATATCGCTGAACTTGCCAGTGAATTGGACGAGTCTGAACGCAATTACGATACCTGCTCTATCTTAATCTACGCAGATCAAGATGGTATCAAACCGCATTTTAGTGGCGAAGAACACATTATCAACTTTGAATTGCCCGCTAAAGTTGAAGATTACGAAACGCGCCTACAAAGCGTGCCTACCGATAACCGTGAAGAAGCTGTTATTGCGGTGGTATTACCGCGTGAACGGGAAAATCTGAAGAAAATCGAAGATTTCCTCGGCGATTCCATCGAGCAATGCACCTTACCTGGGTTAGCACCGTTGCATCACACCTCTGGTTTCACACCTGCGGTACGTTCACCACGCTCTAACAACAATGGCAGTAATGCGCGTAAAGGCGGTGGTCATCGAGATCGTGACCGCAATAGCGAACGTAACGAACGTCAAGGCGGGCGTAATAACAATCACAATGGGCAACAAGGGCAATACAACGCACAAAGTCGCCCTCCACGCCATCAGCAACAAAATAGCGGCGGCGGCAATGGCAATTACCCCCCGCGTGACCGTGACAATACCAACAACAATTGGCAAGACGACAAAAATGCTGACCCACGCCAACGCAAAGGGCCATATGGGCGTTTACACGGTGGAGCGCAACGCAAACGCGAATACGGTAATGGCGGTGGAACGGGTAACGGTTACACACCCAACAACCCCAATATGCGCCGCGATACAGGTGGTTCTTACGAAATTGGCGGGTGGGAAAAGAAACAAGACTACCAATCTGCACCAGCAACAGACAAAACGCAGGGTGACAAAAAGGTCGTGATCCGGTACAAAGAAAAGCGTCGTATTTTAACCCAATAGTAATGCATGACCCCAGAGACGGAAGCCCTACATCAAAAACTCGCACTGCTTATTCAAGAACACCGAGACTTGGATAAGCAGATCGAGGCGTTGCGTGCCGTTGCACGTTGTGATGAATTTATGGTCACTCGCCTAAAAAAACGCAAGCTGCTACTGAAAGACATGATTACGCGCTTGCGTAGTCAGTTGATCCCCGATTTAAACGCCTGAATCCCACAAACCACGCATGGCAGCAATACCCTGCCCGCCATTTGTGCGTGCAAGGCTGACATCCTTGGGTTGCAAACCACCCAAGGCATAAACGGGAAAATTCACCATTTTGACCAGTTGTGCAAACGACTGCCACCCCAAAGGCGTAGCATTAGGGTGTGTTAGAGTGGGCAAAACGGGGGCAAGCAATGCGAAATCCACACCTAATGCTGTCGCTGCTTGCAAATCGTGCTGATGGTGACAAGATGCCGATAACCACTGGTGTGCTTGCAAATAATCCGGTCTTGCCTTGGCAGCCATCAACTGTGAACTGGTCAAATGCAATCCATCCGCTTCGGGCAACCACACAGGTGGAGCATTCAGCAAAACCTTAGCCCCTTGTTGATGCGCTTGCGTAATAACCGCTTGGGCAAGTTCGGTATAAGCATTAGCAGGCAAAGTCTTGGCACGGAATTGCACCAAACGCACCCCCGCTTGCAAAGCGCATTGTAACTGCTGCAAAAACAGGTAGGTATCAGTGGGTTCAGGAGTAATGAGGTAAGTATCGGGCAATTGCGTGGCAGTAATGATTGACGCATTCGCGGCTGGAAATGCCAAGGTACGCAATACGGATTCCGCCACCCATGCCGTTTCTTGCCCCTCATTCCCGCGCGGTTCACCGCTGAAATCGGTTACTTCCCACACATCCAAATGCACCAGCCGTTCCACATAACGGTGACGCACTGCCAGTAACGGGCGTGCTGCTAAGACGGTAATACCGATTTCTTCCTGCAATTCACGCGCTAAAGCGGCTTCACGGGTTTCGCCTGCTTCCACCTTACCACCAGGGAACTCCCATTTGCCGCCTTGGGAAATGTGCGCGGGGCGTTTGGCAAGAAAGACCTTGCCCTGCTGTGTGCCGTGACCACGAATCACCGCTGCCACGACATGTAAGGCTTTTTGCGTATTAGCTACGGTATTCGGCATTGATTTTCACATAATCGTAGGAGAAATCGCACGTCCACGTCGTTGCACTGGCATCACCACGCCCCAAATCAATGCGGATCAGGATTTCATCGCGTTTCATTTCAATTTGCCCTAACGCCTCGTGATACGTTGGAGCGGGCTCACCGTCCTCAATCAATAGTGTTTCGCCCAACCAAATGGTAATGCGCCCTACATCCAAATGATCAATCGGGCTACGTCCAACGGCGGCTAAAATGCGTCCCCAATTCGGGTCACTGGCAAATAACGCCGTTTTAACCAATGGAGACAAGGCAACCGTATTGCCTACAATGCGTGCTTCGGCACGGGTTAATGCCCCTTGCACGTCAATGCTAATGAATTTGGTCGCACCTTCACCATCACGCACAATGGCTTGCGCCAAGTACAGGCAAATTTCTTGCAATGCCGCTTGGAATAATGGCAGTGCCTCACCACCGACATAAATGCCCGAACTACCTGTTGCGACCACCACCAGTGAATCATTCGTGGAAGTATCACCATCCACGGTAATGCAGTTGAACGTTTCTTCGGTGACGGCTTTCAGCGTATCTTGCAGCTTGTCTTTTTCAATCAGCGCATCGGTTGCGACATAAGCCAACATGGTCGCCATGTTCGGGTGAATCATTCCCGCACCTTTGGCAATCCCCGTAATGGTGATGGTTTCACCAAAAATCTCGACCTGCTTGCTAATCGCTTTTGCCACCGTGTCAGTAGTCATGATGGTGCGTGATGCTTCCAACCAACCATCGGCACGGAGTTTGCTGAAGGCTTCCGGTAAAGCTGCGGTGATTTTTTCCACGGGTAATTGCATCCCAATCACGCCAGTGGAAAAGGGTAAAACTTCTTCCGCCCAACACGAACCTTGCTCGGCAACTTGCTCGCACGACTCACGCGCCGCACGCATCCCTTGTTCACCCGTACCCGCATTGGCGTTACCCGCATTGATTAACAAGTAACGCGGGCTGGAGTTCTGCAAATGATGGCGACACAATTGCACCGGAGCAGCACAAAACGCATTGCGCGTAAACACAGCGGCGGTGTGGCTGCCTTTTTCGAGTTCAATCAATAACAAATCATTGCGGTTTTTGTAGCGAATCCCTGCATTCACAGAGGCTAAACGCACACCTGCTACGGGTAATAAAACGTCAGGAGCTTGTAAGTTGACTGCCATGTTGTTACCTCGTTCTTCCAATTAGCTCAATTTACCGTGGCAATGCTTGTATTTTTTGCCAGAACCACACGGGCACGGGTCATTACGTCCCGTCTTGTCATTGTCACGTTGATAAGTAGCGCGAGCAACCGCTGCGGCTGGGCTTTCTTCTGCTTCATCACCAAACGCACTATCAGCATCAGGGTGCGAATATTCCATTGGCTGTTCGGGATGTTCTTCCAATTCCTGCATGGCCTTTTGCGGCTCTGCTAACTGAATACGCATCAAAAAGGCAATCACATCGTGTTTGACACGTTCCAGCAATTGCTCGAACATTTCAAACGCTTCACGCTTGTATTCTTGTTTGGGGTTTTTCTGAGCATAACCACGCAAACCCACACTTTGACGCAAATAATCCATCGCCGCGAGGTGTTCTTTCCATTCGGAATCCAGAACGTGTAACATGACATCACGCTCCAAACGACGCATGTTCGGCGCACTGATCAGCTCTTCTTTTTGTGTTAAAACCGCCGCCACTTGCGCCTGAATACGCTCGCGCAGGGTTTCTTCGTAGAAATTTTTCTCTTTTAACCAATCAGCTAATGGCAAATCCAAACCAAAATCGGTGTAAAGCTGCTTGTACAACCCTTCGATATTCCACTGTTCTTCCACACTGCCAGCGGGAACGTAGGTACTGATCATTGTATCCACCACATCGGTGCGGATGGATTCGATCATTTCTTGAATATCTTCAGCTTCCAACAACTCGTTACGTTGTGAATAGATAACCTTACGTTGGTCATTAGCAACGTCATCGTATTCCAACAAGTGTTTACGAATGTCGTAGTTATGCGCCTCTACTTTGCGCTGTGCGTTCTCGATGGATTTAGAAACCAAACCCGCTTCAATCGCTTGTCCGCGTTCCATCCCCAAACGCTGCATCATGCCTTTAACGCGATCTGAGGCAAAAATGCGCATCAGGTTGTCTTCCAAAGACAAGAAGAAGCGTGAAGAACCAGGGTCGCCTTGACGACCAGCCCGACCACGCAACTGGTTGTCAATACGGCGCGATTCGTGACGTTCTGTCCCTAAAATGTGCAAACCACCTGCGGAAACTACCGCATCATGACGTTTTTGCCACAGTGCTTTGATTTTCTCGACGGCTTCAGGGGTTTCGTTCTCACCAAGCTGGCGCAACTCTTCTTCCAACGAACCACCGAGCATAATGTCCGTACCGCGCCCTGCCATGTTCGTGGCAATCGTTACCGCCCCTGGGCGACCTGCATTGGCGATAATGTGCGCTTCGCGTTCGTGTTGTTTAGCATTCAACACCTCATGCGGAATGCGCAAGGATTTCAGCTTCTCAGACACCAATTCAGACGTTTCAATCGACGCAGTACCAACCAGTACCGGACGACCTTTTTCCACTTCTTGTTGGATTTCTTGAATAATCGCTTCGTATTTTTCTTCAGCGGTTAAGAACACCAAATCGTTGGCATCTTTGCGCACCATTGGGCGGTGTGTTGGAATAACCACCACTTCCAAACCGTAGATTTGTTGTAATTCAAAGGCTTCTGTGTCCGCCGTACCCGTCATACCGGACAATTTATTATACAAGCGGAAATAGTTCTGGAAGGTAATGGATGCCAATGTTTGGTTTTCGGCCTGAATTTCAACTTGTTCTTTAGCTTCAATCGCTTGGTGCAAACCTTCTGACCAACGGCGGCCAGGCATGGTACGACCTGTAAATTCGTCGACAATAATGATTTTGCCGTCACGCACAATGTAATCCACATTGCGTTGGAACAGCACATGTGCACGCAATGCAGCATTCAAATGGTGTAAAATGCTGACACTAATAGTGTCATACAAACCCTGACCCTGCGGCAGAATGTTCGCATCCCACAATAACTGTTCTGCGCGAACTTGACCGTCTTCCGTTAAGTATACCTGACGCGCTTTCTCATCAACCGAGTAATCACCTGCGCCTTCCTCTTCCTGTTGGCGCACCAAATGCGGGATAACTTGGTCAATAGCCACATACAGTTGGGATGCATCATGGCTAGGGCCGGAAATAATCAGTGGGGTACGCGCTTCATCAATCAGGATGGAGTCCACTTCGTCAACAATCGCGTAATTTAACGGGCGTTGTACGCGCTCTTCCTTGCGAAATGCCATGTTGTCACGCAAGTAGTCAAAACCAAATTCGTTATTTGTACCGTAAGTAATATCCGAAGCGTAAGCAGCACGACGTTGATCTTGGTTTAAACCATTGATGATCACCCCTGTACTCAACCCTAAGAAACCGTACACCCGCGACATTAAACCCGCATCGCGTTGTGCTAAGTAATCGTTCACGGTAATGACATGTACGCCTTTCCCTGGCAAGGCATTCAGATAAGCAGAAGCTGTCGCCACCAAGGTTTTACCCTCACCCGTGCGCATTTCAGCAATCTTGCCATCATTCAGCACCATCCCACCGATCATCTGCACATCGTAATGGCGCAATCCTAAAACGCGCCGCGCTGCCTCACGCACAACGGCAAAAGCTTCAGGCAATAAGGCTTCGGTGTTTTCACCTTTGGCTAAACGCTCACGAAATTCCGTGGTCTTTGCGGCGAGTTGGGTATCCGACAATGCACGGTTTTTTTCTTCCAAAGCATTGATTTTTTTGACAACCTTAGCGTAAGTTTTGACCAGTCGATCATTGCGGCTGCCGAAAATCTTTCTGGCGACGGAACCCAACATATATTCTTCTCTCTTGTATCCATTCCAAACAGAAAAAATCCGGTGCTCGTAATATGTCACACATACCACTACACCGGACGATGCGATTGTATTATATATGGAATAACTGGCTACACGGTGAATTTTTAGAAGACACGCGCATTACCATTTTTTCATTATTCTTCATAACCTAGGTATTCACGCGGGTCAACTTGCTCACCATTTTTCAGCACTTCCAAATGCAGATGTGGCCCTGTAGAACGCCCAGAATTTCCCATCAGCGCGACCAAATCGCCTTTTTTAACCACTTGACCCTCGTTTACTTTTGCCGCGCTTAAATGCGCATAGCGGCTAATCAAACCATCTCCATGATCAACTTCAACGGCTGTACCATAACCAGACTTCTCCCCCATAAACGAGACAACACCACCGCCAACAGAATAAATCTCAGTGCCGATAGGGCCTGCAAAATCAATCCCCTTATGCATCCGTACATTGCCATTGAACGGGTCTCGACGGAAACCAAATTGCGATGAGATATAACCACTGTGTACCGGACGGGCAGATGGCATCACTTCCTCTTGCAAGGTAATACCTTCTAAAATCTTCTCCAAGGTTGCCAACATGCCTTTTTGACGTTCCAC
This sequence comes from uncultured Thiothrix sp., assembly GCA_964617055.1. Classification (GTDB taxonomy): domain Bacteria; phylum Pseudomonadota; class Gammaproteobacteria; order Thiotrichales; family Thiotrichaceae; genus Thiothrix. Next base: position 34,584 of record CAZTUZ010000002.1, on the reverse strand, counting down.
ACTATCTTCAGCAGACTGAAAGGCCGACAGCAATGCCGTGGATGGTGAGGTGTGGTGTTCGGTGAGCAATTCGGGGTCAGCACCACCCCGCCCTGGTTGCTCATCTAACGAGAACTCTTGTGGGTCTAATTTTGCCTTATTAGCGACCCGCTTGGCCAAAGCGTTCAGACGCGCGATTTCTGCCTCTAGCGTGCCTAAACGGGTCGAAAGGGTATCAACATCGACCGTATAGTTGGCATAGGCTTTCTTAATTTGATCAACTGTGGCAATTTGCTGTTCCAATGCTGAGATAATTTTCCCCGCCTCTGCTTCGGATAATGCGGTATTCTGTTGGGGAATCTCATCGAGACGATACAGCCCCAACATTTGGTTGACCGACAAACCGACCAGTAGCAGGGCAATGATACTAGCCGGAATGATCAGGTGCTTCCACGGGTGCAAGTTAAAGGAAGCACGACGCGAACCATCGTCGCTTAAACAAATGACCTTCATGGTTTACATTCCTGGGGGCTTTGCTTCGACTCAACAGACATAACGGGCTGTCACTTTGTTGACATCGAGTGGATTAACGAAGACATGAAAAAAATCAATAAACTGATTCAGGGTGGGCTGACGGAACGGTTGCAGCGAGCAGACGCTGTGGTTGCTGTGATTGCTCAATTTTTGAAGATCCCTCTTGACGATCGACTGTGGCTCACACTCCAGAACCAACGTCTAACACTCCTGACCGATGATACGCATTTAGCGACACTCTTACGCTTTCAACAAATTATGTTATGTAAGCATATAAACAAACACTTAGGTAGTAAAATCCGAGGCATAGATATTAAAGTGATTAGTCTACCGCTGGCAAGGTTTGAGCAAAAAACGAACGGATTCCAGTTTTCTAACGAGGCCGCGAACGTGGTTTGCAGCATTGCTCACAATATCGAAGACCCTGAACTACGCGAGGCAGTAATGCGATTGGCACACACCGCCTCAGATTCAACACATTTCACCTAATACTCATCCAATGAGATTAGAATCCGACCAGAGCGTAGTTATCCACAAAAATCACCTGTTCACGTTGGTTCTCGTCCAACGTCACCATTTCCCACGCTTCACGTTGTTGCAGGAGCTGGCGAGCCAGTAGGTTGTTGATGGCATGACCAGCCTTATAGCCGTGGAATGCCCCAATGATACCGTGCCCTAAAGTGTATAAATCCCCAATTGCGTCCAAAATTTTATGGCGAATAAATTCATCACTATAACGCAATCCATCTTGGTTCAAGACGCGAAACTCATCCAACACAATGGCATTTTCCAGACTCCCCCCTAACCCCAAGTTGCGTGAACGCAATAACTCCACATCACGCATGAAGCCAAATGTCCGAGCACGGGCAATCTCGCTGGCATAAGCTTGATGCGAAAAGTCGATTTCGATACTTTGCGTTGTTGCATTAACCGCAGGGTGGTTAAAGTCGATCTCAAAGCTGGCCTTAAAACCATTGTAGGGCGAGAGTCGCGCCCATCCATCACCTTTACGCGCTTCAATCGGTTTTTTGATACGAATAAAGCGTTTAGGAGCAAGTAGCTCCTCAATCCCTGTTGAGAGTAATAAGTATAAAAACGGCGCAGCACTGCCATCCATAATCGGGATTTCTGGCGCGTCCAAATCAACATAGAGATTATCAATACCCAGTCCGGCTAAGGCGGACAATAGATGCTCGACTGTGGCAACTTTCGTATTGCCATCAATAAGCGCGGTGCACAACATGGTTTCACCAACACGCTCTGGATGTAATTCCAACAAGGTGGGTGGTGTTACGTCAACACGACGAAAAACAATGCCTGTATTTGATGGTGCTGGGCGCAAAGTCATGGCGACTTTTTTACCCGAATGCAAACCTATACCAACGGTTGATACGGTTGCTTTTAGTGTTCGTTGCCTTAACAAGGTGTCCCCCCTTTTCGTTCTGGCGTATCACTTTTCTTACAGTGGACAAATTCTAATGGATTTTGTTAATTAGAATCTGAATAAAACTTTAGTCCAGCTACGAAAAATCTCTTGAAAATCTATTTATAACCATTGACTTTCAATTAATTACACTCAGGAGACAGATTTAAAGCGGTCAAAGATCAAACCTTAACCGCTTGACGGGCATGACGAACAAGGCTGGTTGGCAATCTTAATCTGCCTGTTTACGCAAAAATGCTGGAATATCCAAGTTACCTTCTGATACCCCTTGGCGGTAAATCGGCGGCACATCCAGCACATTTTCATAGCGGCCTCCCTTTCCGACCGACACTTTTGGCATTGGTTCCAATTGCACAGGTTGAAGCTGACGCACACGTTCTTTCTCACGAGAAGCTCGCGACTGTACAGGCTCAACCGCACGCAATGGTGCTGGTGGAGTGGAACTCACAGCCCCCATTTCTTCCAGCCCTGTTGCCACCAACGTTACGCGAATTTCATCACGCATCTCTGGGTCAATGACTGTTCCGACGACGACGGTAGCTTCTGGCGATGCAAATTGACGCACCACTTCACCCACTTCTTCAAACTCATGGATACCCATGTCCAATCCAGCGGTGATATTAACCAGAATCCCTTTCGCGCCATCCAAACAAATATCTTCCAGTAATGGGCTAGAAATCGCCGCTTGGGCAGCTTTAGCAGCACGGTCTTCACCTTGCGCCTTTCCCATCCCCATCATGGCAACACCCATGCCAGACATGACGGTACGCACGTCTGCGAAGTCAACGTTGATCAAACCTGGACGGGTGATCAACTCAGCAATCCCCTGAACGGCATTCAACAACACGTTGTTTGCGGCTTTGAATGCATCCAGTAATGATACGTTTTTTCCCAGAGAAGTCAGCAACTTTTGATTGGGAATGGTGATTAAGGAATCCACATACTTGCTTAACTCAGCAATCCCTGAATCCGCCGCCTTCATGCGTTTCGGACCTTCAAAGGGAAAAGGTTTGGTCACAACTGCAACCGTCAAAATCCCCATGTCACGCGCAATTTCTGCAACCACAGGAGCTGCACCCGTCCCCGTACCACCGCCCATACCAGCAGTGATGAATAGCATGTCCGTACCGCTCACCAGCTCTTTGATACGTTCACGGTCTTCCAGTGCTGCTTCACGACCGATTTCGGGATTCGCACCCGCGCCCAGCCCTTTGGTTAATGAGCTTCCCAATTGCAGCATGGTTCTGACACCCATGCCTTGCAGTGCTTGAGCATCGGTATTGGCACAAATGTATTCGACACCTTCGATGCCCGATTCCAACATGTTTTTGACGGCATTACCGCCACCGCCACCGACCCCGATGACCTTTATCACAGCTCCCTTAGCTGCACTGTCCATTAATTCAAACATGCCCGTCTCTCCAACTGTCAAAAATTACCGTTAAACCAAGACTTCAAGCGCTCCCACCACCCATCTGAAGCAACATTGGTTGTCGTGGCGTAATAAGTGCGTCTGGCCCCGTAAGCCTGCTGTGTAATCCCGTACAACAGCAGCCCTACCCCAGTGGAATGGATAGGGTTTTCAACTTCACCACGCAAACCGCCAATATTCCGTGGCATACCAATTCGCACTGGCATGTGGAACACTTCTTCGGCTAATTCACGCACACCTTTCATCTTAGAAGACCCACCAGTCAAAACAATCCCCGCTCCGATACGTTCTTCGTATCCACTGCGGCGTAACTCTTGTAGCACCAGTGAAAACAACTCCTCATAACGCGGTTCAATCACGGAGGCCAGTGTTTGCACTGACAAACTACGCGGCTCACGTTCACCAACCCCAGGCACTTCAATCAGATCATCTTCCGTCACTAACTGTCGTAATGCTCGGCCATACTTGATTTTAATCTCTTCGGCATGTTGGGTCGGGGTTCTAACAGCAACCGCAATATCGTTGGTTACTTGGTCGCCAGCTATCGGAATCACTGCGGTATGATGGATCGAACCATTAATAAAAACAGCGATGTCACTTGTGCCGCCACCAATATCCACTAAGCATACACCCAATTCCTTTTCATCTTCTGCTAAAACTGCATAACTGGATGCAACTTGCTCCAGAATAATATCTTCAACATTTAAACCACAGCGTTCAACACATTTTACCAAATTCTGTGCGGCACTATGGGCGGCTGTTACTAAATGTACCCGTGCTTCTAAACGCACGCCGGACATTCCCACTGGTTCGCGAATACCTTCTTGTTGGTCAATCACATATTCTTGGGGTAGGACATGCAAAATACGTTGATCAGCCGGAATTGCCACAGCACGAGCGGCATCCATCACTCGTTCGACATCACTATCTGTTACTTCTTTATCTTTAATTGCGACAATACCATGGGAATTTAAACTACGCACATGACTGCCAGCAATTCCCACATAAACGGAGTGAATTTGTGTACCAGCCATTAATTCTGCTTCTTCAACAGCACGTTGAATCGACTGAATGGTGGATTCGATATTCACCACAACGCCCTTTTTCATACCACGCGAAGGATATGAACCTAATCCGATGATTTCTAGCCGTCCACTATCATTGATTTCACCGACCAAGGCGACCACTTTAGACGTGCCTAAATCCAGCGCGACAATGATGTTATGATCCGTTTTTTTCGACATCGTTTAACTCCTGCGGCTTTCGCCAGCAATACCGAGTTGACGCACGCTTTCCCCTAGACCACTCACAGGAGACTGCTTCCACTCAATGGCAAACCCATTGGTATAACGCAAATCAATGCGTCGAATATTGCTAAACTTACTGGCCAGTTCTTGCTGAAACCCAACCTTAAACCGCTGGATGCGGCGTTCCTGATCATCATTACCAACCAAAACCTCAGGACCATTTTTAATTTTGATTCGCCACGCATTACTTTCATCTTCAGTCAACTCAGCAATTTCTAATGGCAAACCTTTAAACCAATCCCGAATTTTTAAGTACCGTTCTCCCATTTCTCGCCCCTTATCCTCAGGGCTATATAACAGCGGGAAGATACCGCGCTTAGCGGGTAAATCAGCTTGGAACAATTCACCGTATTGATTCATCAGGCGATCCGTACCCCAAAATGCCACTGGGGATTGTTCTTCCACCTCGACCACTAAACGAGTCGGCCATAACTTACGCAGACTAATGGAACGTACCCACGGTTGTAGTTCTAAGTCTGCTTCTAATGCATCGTCATCCAATAAATACAGGTTAGTTTGGCTATATTTTTCAATGACCTTTCTTAACTCTGTATCTTTTACATATTGTAGACTACCTTGTATATCAATCTGACTAATGCGCAAATTTTCTGGATTATTTAACACAGCTCGCGTGAATAACGTGCCGCCGATCACGACCAAACATAACGCACCAACCGTCGCCAGACGCAACATTGCCGGAGAATAGTCCGGTAAATGCCACGACTGTTGAGGACGTTTGTGTTTAGGCGAGGTCGGTCGACGGCGCGGACTCATAACAATGTCGTCTCCAGAATGCGTAACACCAACGTATTAAAATCCCACCCGATAGCTCGCGCCCCCATTGGCACAAGGCTATGATCGGTCATACCAGGATTAGTATTGACTTCAATTAGCCATGCATTACCTGCGGCATCACGCATCATATCGACACGCCCCCAACCACGCCCACCGACCGCTGCAAACGCTTGCTGTGCAAGCTGCTGCATGGTGTTTTCTGCATCCTGTGCCAGTCCACAAGGACAATGGTAACGTGTGTCGTCACGCAGGTACTTAGCTTCGTAATCGTAAAATTCACCAGGCACTTCCAAGCGAATCAGTGGTAAGGACTGACCCGCAACAATGCCAGCCGTGTATTCACCACCAGTAATCCATTGTTCTGCAATGACAGTTTTACTGCATTGTGCGGCCTTGGCATAGGCTTGGGGTAAATCTTCAGCAACTTTAACCTTACTTAAACCAATACTAGAGCCTTCTGTTGCAGGTTTAACCATTAATGGCAAACCCAGCTCGGCAACCACAGCAGCAAAATCCGTGGTGGCAGTTAATTCACGATAAGCTGGGGTTGGTAAACCTGCACCCAACCACACGCGCTTGGTCATCAGTTTGTCCATGCTGATAGCAGAAGCCATCACCCCACAACCCGTATAAGGCAAGCCAAGGATTTCTAACGCACCTTGCACCACACCATCTTCACCACCTGCTCCATGCAGAATGTTGAACACGCGATCAAACTGCCCAGCTTGCAGGGTTTGAATAATGTTGCGATCAACATCAATGCCATGTGCATCTACACCACTGTCTTGCAATGCCTTCAAGACAGCCGCACCGCTTTTCAAGGAAACAGGACGTTCGGCTGACCATCCGCCATACAACACCGCTACCTTGCCAAATCGTGCAACATCCATACTCATACGGATTCCCCTTTGACACTCAAAGCTTCGGGCAAACTAGTAGCCAATGCACCCACACTACCAGCCCCTTGGGTTAAAATGACATCACCATCTTGTAAAATGTGTTTCAGAATGCCTGGGACATCTTCCACATCAGCAGCAAAAATGGGGTCAACCCGCCCACGAATACGAATCGCCCGCGCTAAAGCACGACCGTCCGCCCCCGCAATGGGCTTCTCGCTGGCGGCATACACATCCATCAACACCAACACATCCGTTTCGGAAAGCACCTGTGCGAAATCTTCAAACAAATCGCGAGTACGAGTGTAACGGTGCGGTTGAAAGACCAACACTAAACGACGTTCAGGCCATGCATTACGCACTGCATTCAACGTCGCTTGCATTTCACGCGGGTGATGACCATAGTCATCCACCAAAGTTGCTTTACCGCGCCCAAAATCAATATCACCATACATTTGGAAACGCCGACCAACACCATCGAACTTGCGCAAACCTGCCAGAATCGCTTCATCGGACACATCCAACTCAGAGGCGATGGCTAATGCGGCCAAAGCATTCAAGACGTTATGACGGCCCGGAAGGTTCAATACGACCTCCAAAGAAAGTCCCGTTCGCGCACATTCGACAGTAAAAAAGCTCTGCGTTCCCACATAACGCACATTGGTAGCACGCACATCGGCTTCCTGATCAATACCATAAGTAATGATCGGACGATTCACTTCTGACAAAATGCTTCGCACATGCTCATCATCGACACACAACACAGCTAAACCATAAAACGGCAGATGATGTAGAAATTCGACAAATGTTTGCTTCAAACGTTCAAAATCGCCGCCATAAGTATCCATGTGATCAGCATCGATATTCGTCACCACAGCAATCATCGGCTGAAGGTGTAAGAAAGAAGCATCACTTTCATCCGCTTCGGCGACTAAATATTCGCCCGTGCCGAGTTTGGAATTACTCGCTGAACTGTTGAGCTTGCCACCGATAACATACGTCGGGTCTAACCCCCCTTCGACCAATAAACTGGTGGTTAAACTGGTAGTCGTGGTTTTGCCGTGTGTACCCGCCACCGCAATCCCGTGACGAAAACGCATTAACTCCGCCAGCATTTCCGCCCGCCGAACAATCGGTAAACGCAATTCACGCGCTTGAATGATTTCAGGGTTGCTGTTATCAATCGCCGTGGATACCACGACAACATCCGCACCCATGACATTTTCCGCAGTGTGACCTTTATACACGGTCACACCCAATGATTGTAAACGGCGTGTCATGGTGTTTTCTGCCAAATCCGACCCAGAAACACTATAACCTAAATTGGCGACCACTTCGGCAATCCCGCCCATTCCAGCACCACCGATGCCAATGAAATGCAGGCGATTAATCCGTTTACGCGCGAGCTGGTCACTTCCTATTTTCATTTATTGCTTACCCGTTTTATTGTCAAAATCATAACCTGCAAAAGCTGCACAAATGGCGGCGACTTGTGCTGTGGCATACGGCTTCGCCAGTTGCCGTGCGACAGTACCCATTTGTTGCAATTTTGCGCGGCTTGTACACAAATCTATTAAAACCGTCGCCAATTTTTCCGCATTTAAATCGCGTTGTTGGATCAATAATGCCGCGCCATGATCAGCTAAATACTTACCGTTCGCAGTTTGATGATCATCAACTGCATGGGGGAATGGTACTAACAACGCCGCCACGCCTGCGGATGCCAATTCAGCGACCGTCAACGCACCCGAACGACAAATCACCAAATCTGCCCAAGCATACGCAGCAGCCATGTCTTCGATAAATGGCGTAACATCCGCCATGACTTGCGCTTTGCGGTATTGTTCACGCGCATCGTCGATGTTTTTAGCCCCTGCTTGGTGACGCACAATCGGGCGTTGTCCTTCCGGCATTAATGCCAAAGCTTGCGGCACGATCTGGTTTAACGCTTGCGCCCCCAAACTCCCACCCACCACCAGTACATGGACTGGTTCGTGTGCTCGGCTAGCAGCACGTTCGGCTGGCTCGGGCAAATTGGCAATGTCCAAACGCACCGGATTCCCCGTCGCCATGACTTTCGCACTGACAGGAAAAGTATGGGGAAAACCCTCCAAAATGCGACGACACACGTTTGACAGCAGCTTATTGGTTAAACCTGCCACGGCATTTTGCTCATGAATTACAACAGGAATCCCCATTAATGCCGCCACTAAACCACCAGGACCTGCCACAAAACCGCCCATACCTAACACAGCCGCAGGTCGGTAACGCCGCATAATTTGGAAGGATTGCCACAAGGCGCGTACCAAATTCACAGGAGCGAGCAAGGTCGTCATCAGACCTTTGCCACGCAGGGCATTAACTTCCAGCCATGCCATTTCAATTCCTGCTTCGGGAATGACTCGTGCTTCTAGGCCTTTGCGTGTCCCCATCCAGACCACTGGAATACCTTGAGCGATTAACGCACGCGCCACCGCTAAACCAGGGTAAACATGCCCACCTGTGCCACCCGCCGTGATCAAAACGGGACGGCCAGCATTATTTGCATCATGCGCCACGCGCTGTTCTCCTTGTTGTTGTACGTTTTGTTGAAGTTGAAAGCGAAGGGCGTGCCGAGGAACGACGATCAGGTACACCAAACTGGGCAATTTGCGTTTCGCGATAGACTCGCATCAATAACGCGATGGCGATTAGGGTCATGATTAAACTACTGCCACCATAACTCATTAAGGGAAGAGTAAGACCCTTGTTTGGCACAATCGCCAAATTCACCCCAATGTGCATAATGACCTGAAAACCGATCCAAAAACCAATACCATAAGCGATGTATGCACCATAATGCAGATTGTGTTTATCCGCTTGAAAACCAATCACAAAAGCACGCGCCACCAACCAGCCGTACAAACACAGCACAACCAACATGCCAACAAAACCAAATTCTTCGGCAATCACGGAAAAAATAAAGTCATTATGCACTTCGGGTAAGTAAAATAACTTTTGAACGCCGCCACCCAAACCAACACCAAACCAACCACCGTCACCGATTGCCATTTGTGCATTGACGACTTGATAGCCGATGTCAGATTGGTAATCCCAAGGATTCCAATACGCCTGCAAACGCCGTCCACGATAACCCATCAGCGATAACGGAATCATAATCAATACCGCACCGCCCAATAGCATCCCTAACCGTTTCAACGGTATGCCGCCTAAAAATAGCAACGCCAAACCCGTGCTAATGATGACAACCGTTGAACCAAAGTCCGGTTCAAGCATTAACAACCCCCCGATTAACCCCAACACTACTAACGGAATCAATAGAGGCTGATAAGAGGGTGAAGTAGCAAGATTTTTCCCATGACGAATCAAATACCCTGATAAGTAGAGTAATGTAATCAGCTTAGCAATTTCGGAAACTTGAATCGGCATAAACACCAAATTCAACCACCGTCGACTGCCATTAACCTCTTTGCCCAAACCAGGAATCAGAACCAAAATCAGCAGCAAAATCACAATCGGCAACAGGCGCACCCCCAATTGCTCCCAAAAAGTTAGGCGAATTTGATACATCGCCAACCCCAACCCCAACCCAATTGTCAGGAACATGATCTGCCGATTCACATAAAAATAAGCGTCTTGGTATTGTTTTTCCGCGACCCATAACGAAGCTGAAGCCAATATGACCACACCCATACCAATCAAAGCGAATAACGCCAGCATCAAGTCGCGATCAACATAACGTGACCAACCATTGGCTGCTTCAGGTAAAGGTGGATTCGGTGTCATGCCAACTCCTTCACCGCAGCCGTAAACACGTCACCACGATGCGCATAACCTTTGAACATATCGAAACTGGCACAAGCAGGCGACAACAATACATTATCCCCTGCTTGCGCTAAATCTGCCGCCAATTGCACCGCCTCCGCCATGCTATCGGCAAACACATACGGCGCGTAACCTTGTACAACCGCCGCAATTTTGTCACGGTCTTCACCGATTAAGACCAAAGCGCGTGCTTTTACGGCTGCCACTTCGCGTAAAGGGGAAAAATCCGCACCCTTACCTTGTCCACCTGCGATCAACACCGTTTTATTCGGCAAACCCGCCAACGCAGCCAATGTCGCACCCACATTTGTGCCTTTAGAATCGTTGTACCAATTCACACCTTGGCGTTCGCGTACCCATTGCGTGCGATGCTCTAAACCAGTAAAGGTTTGCAATGCCTCCAGCATTCCGGCAAGTGGAATCCCTGCCGCTTCACCCAATGCCAAACACGCCAAAGCATTAGCAATATTGTGTTCTCCAGGGAGTTTCATTGCATCCGTTGCCAACAACAACTGCTCACCTTTCGCCAGCCAACGCTTACCCTCGTGTTCGCACACACCATATTGCCCTGCGGCAGGCACGTCCAAACCGAAACTGACCACGCTTTGTGCAGTATCCGTTGGCATTGCCATCACAATCGGGTCATCCCGATTTACCACCGCACAAGCACAATGCTGGTACACCACCTGTTTAGAGGAAGCGTAATGCGCGTAAGAATCGTAACGGTCTAAATGATCTTCACTAACATTCAATACCACCGCCGAAACAGCGTGCAAGGAATGCGTGGTTTCCAATTGGAAGCTGGATAACTCCATCACATACACATCGGGTGTGGGTTGTTCCAGCAAATCCAATGCACTAAACCCCAAATTCCCACCCGCATAAGACACCATACCAGCGGTTTTTGCCATCACATCCACCAGCGTGGTGACCGTGCTTTTGCCGTTAGAACCTGTAATCGCCACAATCGGAGCTTTTGCGGCACGAACAAATAGCTCGATGTCGCCAATTAATTCCGCTCCACGCTCGCCCGCCGCTTTGATTGCAGGTGTGGCAATCGCAATACCAGGACTAACCACCAAACTTTGCGCATGGGCGAACAACTCGGGTGCATGGGCAAATGCACCGAAGTGAGCAGGCACATCAGGGTATTGCGCATAAAATGCATCTTTGCTTGGTGGATTCACGCGGCTATCCACCACAGCGAACCCAATACCCTGTTTACGCAAATACCGCGCCACGGACAAGCCTGTTTGTCCTAAACCAACGACCAACGTTGTCCATGTTTGATTTGGCTGTGCCATGCTCACCTCGCACTCAGGTCAATTAACGGATTTTCAATGTAGATAACCCCACCATCACCAAAATGACAGTGATAATCCAAAAACGCACAATCACTTTCGGCTCAGGCCAACCCACTTTTTCATAGTGGTGATGTAATGGAGCCATGCGGAAAATCCGTTTTCCCCCCGTCATTTTGAAGTAACTCACTTGCAAAATAACGGACAGTGTTTCTAACACAAACACCCCACCCATAATGGCTAAAACGATTTCTTGGCGCACCACAATCGCCACAATTCCTAAAGCAGCCCCTAGAGCCAACGCGCCCACATCACCCATAAAAACCTGCGCGGGGTAAGCGTTAAACCATAAGAAACCTAAACCTGCACCAAAAATCGCCGCACAAAACACCATGACTTCCCCAACATGTGGCAAATGTGGCATGGCCAAATAATGCGAAATCGTGGCATGACCACTGACATAACAGAAAATAGCCAAACCACCCGCCACCATAATGGTTGGCATAATGGCCAAGCCGTCCAAACCATCGGTCAGATTGACTGCATTACTCGAACCAATAAGAACAAAATAAACCCACGGGATAAACAACCAGCCCATATTCCAGAACACATCTTTAAAAACAGGGAAGTAAAGCGTGGTTTCTGTCGCGCTTTGTGCTGTGAAAAATAAGAAAAGTGCCGCCGCAAACCCAACGATAGTCAATCCCACGGTTTTTTGCCGTGCCGTCAGCCCCAAATTACGACGCATTTTGAGCTTGATATAGTCGTCTAATCCCCCGACTAAACCAAAGCCTAGTGTGACCCCTAGAACTACCCACACATAGCGATTGGTTAAATCTGCCCATAACAGGGTAGAAACCGCAATCGCCAGAATAATCATGACCCCACCCATCGTCGGCGTTCCCGCTTTCATTTGGTGTTGAGGACCATCTTCGCGAATATACTGCCCAATTTTTAATCTTGTCAAGGCGCGAATCATCATCGGCCCTGTCCATAAGGCAATGAATAATGCTGTCAATAATCCCAGAATCCCGCGCAACGTCAGGTATTGGAAAACATTAAACCCACTATAAAACTGACTCAAAAAATCAAACAACCACACCAACATTTAAACAGCCTCCTGCATGGTAGTTACCGTCAAAGCCTCCACCACACGCTCCATGCGTGCTGAACGCGAACCTTTGACTAACACTGTTGTTCTCGGCTGCAATGTTTGCCCCAGAACGGTTAATAAATCCGTTAAATCTCCAAAGTGCTGCGCCACACTGCCTTTTGCTTGCGCAAAAGCCTGGCTAGCAGCCGCACTCAAATTCCCCAAAGTGAATAGCGCGTCCACACCCTGCATAGCGGCTTGTTCCCCAATCGCAGCATGTAAAACCAAACCAGCATCACCTAGCTCACCCATATCCCCTAATATCATGATTTTGCGTCCCTGTACGCCTGCTAATACCGTCACCGCAGCGGCAGTCGATATCGGGTTCGCATTGTAAGTATCATCAATCACCATGCCGCCGTGTTTACCCTGTTTCGGGCACAACCGCCCTTTTACTGCTTTCAACGTTGCCAAGCCCATGACAATCGTTTCCAGCGATAACCCCAACGCCAATGCTGCTGCTGTTGCCGCCAGCGCATTCATCTGGTTATGCCGCCCCAATAAAGGCAGATTCACCGCTACGGTTTGCCCTTGCGCCTGAATCCAGAATTGGTTTGCAGCATCCACCGAACCTTGCACATCGGCAGGCTTTTCCATACCAAAGCGCAGGATTTGACGCTGTGTATTCAGCCCTAACCAATAATCCGCATAAGCATCATCAGCATTAATAATTGCCACACCGCCATCACGCAACCCAGCAAAGATTTCACCTTTCGCGCGAGCCACACCTGCCAAATCGCCAAAGCCTTCCAAATGCGCATTACCCGCATTGTTTAAAATCGCCACATTCGGCTGAACAATGTTGGTTAAGTAAGCGATTTCCCCAAAATGGTTCGCGCCCATTTCAATCACCGCGAATTGATCTGCCTCACGCAAACGCAACAAGGTCAGCGGCATTCCGATGTCATTATTCAAATTGCCAAGGGTTGCAAGGGTTTGCCCTTGCTGCGACAGAATCGCCGTAAGCATTTCTTTTAGTGTGGTTTTTCCATTACTGCCAGTTAAGCCGACGACTGGTTGGGTAAATTGTTGTCGCCATACCGCCGCCAACCGCCCTAATGCTAAACGCACATCATCCACCAAGACCTGTGGAATTGCCGCCTCAACAAGCCGTGAAACCAAAACGGCACTGGCTTTGCCTGCCACTTGTGGGACGAAATCATGGGCATCGAAACGCTCGCCTTGCAGCGCGAGGAATAAATCCCCCACCTGTACTTGGCGTGAATCGCGTTCTAGGCGTTCAATCGCCACATCCGCACCGTGTAATGTTCCACCTATCATCTGCGCAATCTGGGAAAGCATTAACCAACTCATGCGCCACACTCCTGTAACGCTTGTGCAGCTTGCACGCGATCATCAAAGGGAATCGTACCTGTCGCCAGAATTTGCACAGTTTCATGCCCTTTTCCGGCAATTAATACCGTATCATTGGGTTGCGCTTGGGAAATGGCATAACGAATGGCAGTAGCGCGGTCAGGTTCGAGCGTGACGGCACTTGGATGGTGAAAGCCCTGCATAATATCCTCGAATATTTGTTGTGGATGTTCGGTGCGTGGATTATCCGCCGTTACAATTACCACATCGGCTGCTGTTTCCGCTGTTTGCGCCATGATCGGGCGTTTACCGCGATCCCGATCCCCGCCACAGCCGAACACACAGAACAGTCGTCCGCGCGTGTGTACGCGCACGGCTTTCAATACTTGTGCCAGTGCTGCGGGTGTATGTGCGTAATCCACGACCACTAATTTAGCGTCATTTGCATGATTCCCACCTGACTGAACGGCTAAATTTGCAACCGTAACACGCTCCATACGTCCCGATACCACCCAAACTTGTTGTAAGCGTTGCAACGCTTCTGGTAGAGCAATGCCTTTTGCCACCAGTACACCTAACGCGGCTAACAAATTATGTAGATTGAACTGCCCCAATACGGGAGCTTGTAGCGTTCCTGTTCCCCACGGACTCATGATCTGTGCCTGAATCCCGCTATGATCAAACACCTCCTGCGTTGCCACCAAAGTATCGGCGGGGTAAACAGCAGGGTCGCCGACACCATAACCAATGATTTGAACATCTGGTGCAGATTCTGCCACTTCCTTGGCTAATTGCTGCCCGAACGCATCATCAAGGTTTAACACCACAGCGCGTAACCCTTGCCAATGGAATAAACGCCGTTTGGCATCGGCATACGCTTCCACCGTGCCGTGATAATCCAAATGGTCGCGGGTTAAATTGGTCAATACCGCCACATCAAAACGAATGCCATTCACCCGCCCCTGATCCAGGGCATGTGAAGACACTTCCATCGCGACACTGTGTAAACCTTGCTGATGCAAATCACGCAATACGCTATGCACCGTCAACGCATCTGGCGTGGTGTGCGTCGCTGGAGCTAATTGCCCAGGACAACCAATGCCTAGCGTGCCTATCACACCTGCTGTCACCTTGGTCGTATCGGTATCCAGCTTGGCATTTAACGCCTCAGCAATGAAATGCGTGACTGAAGTTTTACCGTCCGTCCCTGTTACCCCAACCATGAATAAATCTTCACTAGGAGCAGCGTTAAAACGGTCGGCAAGCACGCCCAATAACTCGCGTAATTGCGGCACTGGCAAGCACGCAACCGGAAACGGTGGTGGTGGCAACTCATTAGGGGAAACGCCAACGGGGTCATATAACCCCACCGCCGCCCCTGCTTCCACAGCCGCTGCTGCATAAGTCAAACCGTGCTGACGCGTGCCTTGCAGGGCGATAAATGCCATGCCCATACGCACTTTACGGTTATCCAAAGTTAAACCTGTGATTGTTACGTCTGGCACAGCCACTGTTTCGGCCATGACACCCGCCAATAAGTCACGCAAAGGCATCATTCCACAGCCCCTCCCTTTGCAGGTACTACCGCTGGGTTAGCAGGCGGCGCATTGGTTGCGGGCAAAGTTTCAGCACGTTCGTTTACCGTTATTGTATTTGATGGTTGCTGTTGCACGGTTTTCACATCGGGTAAGTTGTCAGGTGGAATATCCAGCAGCCGCAAAGCTTCACCCATGATTTTGGCAAACACGGGGGCAGCAGCACGACTACCACTGTCATCAATTTTAGGTTCATCAATTTGCACTGCGACCACTAAACGCGGACGGCTTGCAGGGGCAACACCGATAAAGCTGGTTAGGTAACGGTCATTACGGTAGGCATTATCGATATACTTGTACGCTGTTCCGGTTTTACCCGCTACGCGATACCCTTCTACCATTGCTTTTTCACCCGTACCGCCTTTTTGTACAACAGCTTCCATCATACGCACCACCGCACGCGCATTATCGGCACTCATCACATGTTGCCCAATGATGGGTTTATCAAGCTTGTAAATCGTGGCGGGTACAGACATACCATTTGCAGCCAGTGCAGCATAAGCGTGGGTGATTTGTAGCAGGCTGGCAGATAAACCGTATCCGTAACCATGTGATGCACGATCCACCTTGCCCCAAGTGGTGTAGTTTGTTAGTTGTCCTGCTGTTTCCCCAGAAAAACCAGCATCTGGCACACGCCCAAACCCCACGCGGTTCAAAAACATCCACTGATCACGCGCACTCATGAGCAACGCCACACGGCTCGCCCCCACGTTACTGGATTTGGCCAGAATGGTAGCTAAACTGATTGAACCGTAATCTTTAGGGTCTTTCACCACATACTTGCCGAAATTAATCTGCCCAGGGGATGTGTTGATCTCCACATCTGCCCCTAACGCCCGTGCCTCCAACGCTGCGGCGATGGTTAAAGGTTTTAAGGTTGAGCCAGGCTCGGATTTATCCGTTACTGCACGATTGCGGTACAATGTTGCATCAATATCTTTGCGGTTGTTGGGGTTAAATGAGGGGACATTCGCCATTGCCAAGATTTCCCCTGTGTAGGCATCTAGCACAACCGCTGAGCCTGCTTTGGCATTCAGTTCATACACACGCGTCTTGAGTTCTTTGTAAGCGAGGTATTGAATCCGACGATCAATACTGAGTTGCACATCCTGCCCAGGTTGCATTTCCTCCACGCGCACCACGCTTTCAACCAATTTACCTTTGGCATCCCGAATCACACGCGTTTTACCGTTTTTACCTGCTAAAGTGTCATTGCGAGCTTTTTCGATCCCCTCAATACCATTGCCATCGATATTGGTCATGCCGACAACATGCCCTGCGGTTTCTGCCATTGGGTAATAACGACGGTATTCGCGAGTCACAGTCACCCCGGGTAAATCCAAGGCTAGGATTTCGTCCGCCACTTCGAGTGGTAATTGCCGTCCAAGGTAAAAAAACTGTTTATCGCTGGCTTTTTCCAAACGCTCAATCAATTCACCGTCTTTTAAGCCCAACTCTTCCTCAATGTGCTTTAAACCTGACTCCAGTTGCGCATAATTCTTCACCACCTGTTCATGATCCAATACAGGTTCATTGTTAGCGGTTTTCTTTTCGTCTTTATCATCTGTTTTGGGGGAATCGGGCGCGAGTGCGGCACGATGGCGTAATTCTTCACGCGCTTTGAGCAAATCTTGCGGATTACACCATAACGATGCCACAGGCGAACTAATCGCCATAGGATCGCCATTACGATCCAAAATCATGCCGCGATACGCGGGCACGGTCACGACACGAATCTGTCGTTTATCCGCTTGTTGTTGCAGCCATTGTTGTTGAAATACCTCTAACCAAACCGCTCGCAACAACAAAACGCCGATGAGTACCAGCAATGTCACCAGCAAAAATAAACGTCTGCCTTGAAAGATGGGGGATGTTAGTTGCCGACGTTTCACTCGCGTATAACCTTGATATTATCTGCGGAAGGTTTCTGCATACCCAATTCCTGTTTAGCGCGTGACTCCACTAAAATCTGGCTAAGACGTGCGCTTTGTTCCAGCTTCAGCCGACTCCAATCCGCGCTTTTTTCGTCGCGTTCTTTTTCCAGCTCTTGAATTTCAGCAAACAACTGACGTGCATGGTGACGGTTATGCACCACCAACAAGGCTAATCCCAACACCATCAGGTAAAGAATCAATAAGCCTAGCACTTGCCAACGGCTCATGTAACACGCTCCGCAATGCGCATAATCGCACTTCGCGAACGCACATTCGCCGCCACTTCCGAGTCACTAGCACGCACGGCCTTCCCCAGCAAACGCATAGGTGGTTGAATCTGTGCTGGCATCACGGGCAAACCTTTAGGCAATACGGGTGGTGTAGACACTTCACGCAGATAATGTTTGACGATACGGTCTTCCAACGAGTGGAAGCTAATCACCACCAAACGTCCACCGACCGCCAGACGTGCAACCGCTTGCTGTAAGCACTGCTCAACATCGTCTAATTCACGGTTTACTTTAATACGAATTGCCTGAAAACTGCGCGTCGCGGGATGCTTACCCACTTCACGTTTGCGCACCACATCAGCAATTAAATCCGCCAATTGCAAAGTGGTCTGCAAAGGGACTTGCCCACGCACTGCCACGATTCTCCGCGCAATTTGCCGTGAGAATTTCTCCTCACCATAACGCCACAACACATCAGCGATTTCCGTTTCGGAAGCACGCGCCAACCATTGCGCCGCGCTATCGCCTGCTGCTGTATTCATGCGCATATCCAAAGGACCATCACGCATGAAACTAAAGCCGCGTTCTGCATCATCCAATTGTGGCGAAGAAACCCCCAAATCCAACAGTAAACCATCCAGTTTACCCAGATTTGCAGCGGCTAATGCCTCAGGAAATTCACAAAAAGAACCGTGCCACACATGCACACGCGCATCCTGTGCGTATTGCGCACGCGCATGGGCAATCGCGGTTGGATCTTTATCCGTGACGACGAGATGTCCCTGCATTCCCAACTGACCTAAAATCAATGCAGAATGACCACCCCGTCCATAAGTACCATCGACGTAAACGCCAGAGGGCTGAATATTTAAAGCATCAACAGCCTCATGTAAGAGAACTGTGTCGTGTTTCCAGTCGTTTATTGCCATTACAGGGAAACCTGATTGAGTAGATCATCGACTGCCTCATCTTCGTGCGCCGTCTGCAACCGTGTCTGTCGCCCGCGCTGTATTCCAAGTATCGGCATCCCATAATTCGAGTTTGTTAATTTGCCCGGTTAATACATTTGTTTATCTAAACCAGCGTAATCGCACAAAGGGGCGGGTAATAACACTGCATCCAGCTCGACATACGTCGCATGTCCTAACAGGCATTTATTGGGAAATTTTCCCACTTTTTCCTATTTTTTTCCACTGCCATCGAAATATAGGCAGACCAATAGGAGAGTGTCAATAAATTAATCAATAAATAGCGTTATATGACAATTACTTAATCCTTTACCCTATTCAAAATCACGGTTGAAGTATATTAATTTTCATTCAAAACATTGGGGTAGGATCAAAAATAGTATTCTACGCTCGTGTAAAACCATGCGATATTTTAATTTTAACGTCGTAGTAAAAGGAAAAGAGCTGATCTATAAGCCGGGTTCTGTCGTGGACAATCATTCATCTAGGATGTACGTCACCGTACACCTCAAGCAACCTACCCGGATGCAGTGCGGGTCACACCATTGCACCCCTATTTGGTCTTGCTTCAGACGGGGTTTGCCGTGCCGTCGACTGTTGCCAGCGACGCGGTGCGCTCTTACCGCACCGTTTCACCCTTACCGACGAGCGAACTCGTAGGCGGTTTATTTTCTGTTGCACTTTCCGTCGGCTCGCGCCGCCTAGGCGTTACCTAGCGTCTTACCCTATGAAGCCCGGACTTTCCTCCATCCCGTAACACGGAACAGCGATTGCCCGATCAGCTCAGGGGCGCAACAATAGCAGATTACGCTCAGGCTTGCACCTAGAGATGTTAAGGTGTCGAAGCTGGATTCAAGACTGCTGTATGGGGCTTTGCCACTTGCCAATAACTGAAAAATGGTGACGGAAAAAACTGTGGGTAACGCGATGCGCCATACCACAACAGTAACGTCACCAACAAAAATACGATTAAAATATCTACTAATCGCGTAAACAACCATTTTATCATAGTGTTATCATCCCTGTTTTTTCCTCAGAGTATAGACAAATTACGCAATACCCCCTATGTTCGCCTCCCTATTTCAGTACCAAAACGACGAGTTATACCTGCGTGTTACTGAATCTGTTACAGTAATCGACCGCTAATAGTAGAGCCGAGTGAGCAACGATGAGTGCAATACCAGAATCATTTCTAACAAAAACCGCTGAATTATCCAGTGCAGTTACCCAACCCTTCCCACATTCGCGTAAGGTTTATGTGCAAGGCTCGCGCCCTGACATTTTGGTAGGGATGCGTGAAATCGACCAACACCCCACTGCTGCGAGTTTCGGGGCAGAAGAAAATCCACCGATTCCGGTTTACGACACCTCTGGTCCATTCACCGACCCTAATGTAACGGTCAATTTGTTGGAAGGCATTCCCGATGTGCGTTTGAATTGGATTGTCGAGCGCAATGATACCGAACAACTCGATGGACCAACCTCGGATTACGGGCGCACTCGGCAAAATGACCCGCGTTTAGCGCATTTACGTTTTGCCCATTTGCGTGCGCCGCGCCGTGCCAAAGCGGGGAAAAACGTTTCGCAAATGCACTACGCTCGCCAAGGCATTATTACGCCAGAAATGGAATATGTGGCGATTCGTGAAAACGTAAAACTGCAAGAGCTACGCGCCGACCCGCGTTACGCCAAGTTATTACGCCAACACCAAGGTCATGCGTGGGGCGCGAATTTACCCACCGAAATCACACCAGAATTTGTGCGTTCGGAAGTGGCTGCCGGACGGGCGATTATCCCCGCTAACATTAATCACCCCGAACTTGAACCGATGATTATCGGGCGCAATTTCCGCGTGAAAATCAATACCAACATTGGTAACTCGGCGGTGACTTCCTCGATTGAGGAAGAAGTGGAAAAAATGGCATGGTCAGCACGTTGGGGCGGCGATACCTTGATGGATTTATCCACGGGCAAAAACATCCACGAAACCCGCGAATGGATTCTGCGTAACGCGCCGATGCCGATTGGTACTGTGCCGATTTACCAAGCCTTGGAAAAAGTGAATGGCAAAGCCGAAGACCTGACGTGGGAAATCTTCCGCGACACACTGATTGAGCAAGCCGAACAAGGCGTGGATTATTTCACCATTCATGCCGGTGTGCGTTTGGCGTATGTACCCATGACGGCGGATCGTGTCACGGGCATTGTCTCGCGCGGCGGCTCAATCATGGCGAAATGGTGTTTAGCGCATCACAAGGAAAACTTCCTCTACACGCATTTTGAAGACATTTGCGAAATCATGAAGGCTTACGACGTGAGCTTCTCACTCGGCGATGGTTTACGCCCTGGTTCTGCCGCCGATGCGAATGACCGCGCACAATTTGCCGAATTGGAAACCTTGGGCGAACTCACCAAAATCGCGTGGCAACACGACGTACAGGTAATGATCGAAGGTCCCGGACACGTTCCGCTGCACATGGTCAAAGAAAACATGGACAAGGAACTGCGCGACTGTTTTGAAGCCCCGTTCTATACGCTTGGCCCCTTGGTCACGGACATTGCCCCCGGTTACGACCACATTACCTCCGGCATTGGTGCGGCGAATATCGGTTGGTACGGTTGCGCGATGTTGTGTTACGTCACGCCGAAAGAGCATTTGGGCTTGCCGAACAAAGAAGACGTGCGCGTGGGGATTATTACCTACAAAATCGCAGCACACGCGGCGGATTTAGCCAAAGGCTGGGCGGGTGCGCAGTTGCGCGACAATGCCATGTCGAAAGCGCGGTTTGAGTTCCGTTGGGAAGACCAATTTAACTTAGGGCTAGACCCTGACCGTGCGCGGGAATACCACGACGAAACCTTGCCGAAAGAATCTGCCAAGGTTGCGCATTTCTGCTCGATGTGTGGCCCGCACTTCTGTTCGATGAAAATCACCCAAGACGTGCGCGATTACGCCGCCCAACAAGGCGTGGACGCAAACGCTGCTTTAAGCAAAGGCATGGAAGAAAAAGCCGTTGAGTTCGTGAAAACGGGCGGCAAAATCTACCATCAGGCGTAACGTCGCGTTGGCACTGAGATGCTCTCTACCTTAACTGGAGAGAGCATCTGCTCACACATCACCGCAACAAACTGAGTTCGACAGTTAAATCTACAGCGGTTTTGCCATCGCGCAGCAGGTGAATGCGAACGGTGCTGTTAGCGGGGTATGCGTCTAGTACCGATGATAAATCGTCGACTGAACGAATTTCCTTGCCATCAATGCTTTGAATAATATCCCCTAAGATTAACTCCCCATTAGGCGTGATTTGTGTGCCACGCAAACCCGCTTGTTCGGCAGGCGAACGGGATGACACTTTCAAGACTAATAAACCAAACGTACCAAGCTTTTCGGTAATGCGTTGGCTGACCGAATCTTCAGACGTTACACCCAATACGGGGCGAGTATAACGCCCATCTTTGATTAAACGCGGCACAACACGATTCACTGTATCCACGGGAATGGCAAACCCAATCCCTGCTGATGCACCCGATGGGCTGTAAATAGCGACATTCACGCCGATTAAACGCCCTGCACTATCCAATAATGGGCCGCCGGAATTACCTGGGTTAATCGCCGCATCGGTTTGGATAAGACCTTCCATCCCCTTACCGTTTTCGCCATCGATACTACGATTTAGCGCGGAAATAATGCCGGAGGTTAGCGTATGATCCAAACCAAACGGATTACCAATCGCTAAAACTTTTTGCCCGACTTTGAGGTCATTGCTACTGCCAATTTGCACGGGTTGTGGTATGTCTTTGACGCTTTGTAATTTTAAAACCGCTAAATCGTGTTCGGGGCTTGTGCCAACCACCACAGCATCAAAGGTTTGCTGGTCGGATAAACGTACTTTCGCAGTACGATGCCCTTCGACAACGTGGTTATTAGTGACAATATGCCCTTCCTCATCCCATAAGAAACCGCTGCCTGTGCCACTGGGTACTTCGCTGACATTGCGTGTCCACACATCCAACACCCGCTCAACTGTGGTAATAAAAACTACCGATGGGCTATTGTTTTCAAACACGCGAATCGTGCTTTGTTCATCATCGGTTAGCCCACCGCGACTGCTAACGGCTCGCGGTTCAATAGTGCTTTTGGCATTAGCAGACCACGACGACCACACCACCACTAATGACAATAAAACACCAACTAACCACCACTGTTTTAGGCTTCGATTCGCACCCATACCAAACTACTCCATGCGAAAAATTCAATCTAACGTGAACAAGGTCAACGTGGTATTCAACAAACTTTCATCGCCATCATCACTGACCATCAAATACTGATTGCCTTTAATATGGGTCAGGCCTTCGTAGTTATCAATAAAAAGATGAGTGGAAATAACCCGTAAGTCCGTAACAGGGCACTCCCCTGACGGCGAACAGTGTTGTAAATCCACATAACGCAAACTGACCACCAGCGGACTCAGCATTCCCGACCATGCGCGTTCCATGACCAACAAATTCCCGTCGGTCAAAGCCTCCATCGCACTAATCCCGCTTTTCGCTTCAGGATACACGGGAAACGACCAACGCTTTCCCGACATTGCATAAACGGTGTGCATGTTGTTTGATTGAGCGCGTAACGGCAATTCAGGTGCGGTCAGAAACCCATAACGTGGATGAAATGTCACCGCTTCCAAACTGCGATTTGGCGAACGGTAAGCTCGCCACGGGCGCAAAATTTCCGGCAATGTAATGTTTTTAATCGCTTGTCCTTGTGGTGTGAAACGAATCAGGCGTGGTTCGCCTTCCAATGAGATCACCAACTGCGTATCACCACGTTTGCCATTATTGGCATTCATCACCGTCAGACCTTCCGCATCGCGGCGGCCTTTTTTCACAGGTTCACCCGCGACATCCGTTAAATACGCCGCATAAACGGGGGAAACATCTTCTAACTGGTTACCACTCAACCGTAGCCGAAAGTGAAACAACCGCCCTTTATCAGAAATAGCGTAGAGCAATTGCTCATCTTGATCCCACGCCAGACCCGACAATTCGCTCAATTTTACCCCATTAACAGTTTGCGCGGGAATCACGAACGAATCTTGTATCGTCAGTCGTGGCGCGGCTGAAACGGGTGTCATCACCATACATCCACACAGCAAAGTCCAAGCCGCGACCCAACAATATTGCCCAAAATGGCAACTCAGTTGTTTAATTAACATTTGGTTATGCACCATTCCATACGCTATTTAACAAAATCATATTAAAAACTTTGCAGTCTAATGCAAGGTAAAACAGCTTGCGAGATAACCTTGGTCATACACATTAAACCACACACGAACGCCACATTTTTCAGAAATTCGTATTACACTTCGTAAATCCACACGAAGAATGTGTCAGCTATGCTAGTCTTAAGGGTTTGTAGCTGCATTTGGCTATCAACGGAGGAGAATAAGTGCAATGAAGGCGGTGCATGTCAAACTACTTGGACAAATACCATTACTCGCAGGTTTACCAGAAAGCTTTTTAGCATCACTGGCTAAGGTATGTCGCTTTGAACATGCCAATAAAGGTGACTACATTATTGAGGAGAATGACACTTCGCGCCGTTTATTCTTCTTGCTTAATGGGCAAGTACGCATGTTAGCCACCAACCGTCAAGGTCAGGAAGTGGCATTGGCGATTATTGATGGTCCAACACACTTTGGTGAGCTGGCAGTGATTGATGGCTACCCACGTTCTGCAGCAGTACAAGCCACGAGCGGTTGTGATGTTTTATCAATTGCCCCTAAAGATGCAGAAACCTTGATTTATACCGTACCATTAGTTTCACAACGCATTATGCAAAACATGGCAGGTATCATTCGGAAAAACAACCTGCACCGCATGGTATTACAACAACAAAATATCTCGAATCGTTTAGCAGCCTATTTACTAGCGCAAGTTCCACCACACATGGAAACAAGCCAAACGATTCACATTAAAAATATGCCAACACAATATGACTTGGCTATTTTATTAGGAACAACTCGTGAAAGTATTTCGCGTACACTAACGTTATTAGATCGCGAAGGCCTGATTAAGAAAGAAGGTAAAACCCTGCACATTAGTAATATTCAGGGTTTACGCAATTTATTGGATGCTGATTAAAGCTTGGAGTAATTAACTTTACTCCAACTGCCAACGCAAACCCGCCAAAATATCAACAGCACTACTATTAAATAACTGAACATCCGATGATAAACGGCGTGATTGAACTCTAGCTTCATAGAACATATTACGCCCTGCTTTTTTTGACCAACCAACATCCATAACTTTTTGGTGTAGATTGCGCTTTTTATCACCGAAGATAAGTGTGTTATAAGCGTTTTCATCATTCTGCTGCGTAACACCATAACTCACGGATAATTCCTGTGCATTTTTCAATGCTACATTCGCACGAACCCGTACAGACGCTTCATGGTAATCCGCCAAACGTTCCGCCGAAGATGGCCATTGATAACTGCTGTCTAAATTGACCTTCAGCTTCGCCGCATCAGAAGACAATGGCATACTCGCCATCACGCGATGTACGCGATTATCAGTATCATCGAGTTGGCGATAACCTGTATCCATAAACTGATAACCCAGCGTCACCTTACGCTTCCCCATTTCAGGCCGTACCCGCATCCCAACAGCCAAATCCTGTCGATAATAATGCCCACCTAATGTGACATTGCCCCCAGAGAAAACCACTTGTGGTTCTATTTTTTTAGCCATCTCGCCTGGCTTAAACACCATAACTGCACGCGAGACAACTGTATCCAATTTATCATCGCTAAAATGATTACGCCACGCGATATTTAAGGAAAGTTGCGCTTCTGGCTTGAGCTGTTTTTGGTATCCCCATTCTAAATCTTGCCATTGACCGGACTGTGCTTTACTTTGCTCAGCGAGCGGTAAAACCAAGCCACTATCAAAGGTAAATTTATCAAAAGATACGCCATTATTAACGTTATTACTCGTCCCAACAGCCGTCGCAAATTGCATACGCGATGTTGACTCAATACGTTTTTCACGCTCACGTTGAAAAATTTGCAGTTGTTTTTTGTGAACCTGATCCAATACGGCAATAGCCTGAGAACGAAGTTGTGGCTTCAAGGCAGGCATCTGCACCAGTTTACTGATGCGTAATTCAGCTTCATCAGCATCCCCAGCTCTAAAATAAGCCGTCGCCAAATCCAGTTTAACAATTTGGCAATCGGGGAATTTCCGATCAATATCCGAAAAAACCTTTATCGCACTCGTAAATTGCTCTTCATTGAAGAGTTGTTTGGCGAATTGATAATCAGAGTTATCAATGTCACAAGCCCAAACATTAAGAGGCATCAGCAATACGATGCCAAGATACATAGTATGTTTTTTTAGCATATCAGCATCCTTTCTATGGTTGTCATTGCCGAATGTATAAACACGCCTCTTATGTGAGCGCCACTATCATCCTACTGTTTTGGCTACCTGATCCAGATTTAAGGTAAATACCCTGACCTTGTGCGTAAACTTTTTACTAGCTAATAAGCCTAAATCCAGACACAACTCACCATCTAATCGTGCCGCCGTCGCCTCGCTAATGAGTATATCATAGGAAGACTCTCGTGTAAGCTGTTGAATTGCCGAAGCTAAATTCACTTCCGAACCCAACACCGTGTATGCATGGCGACGCTCTGAACCCAAATTACCCACCAACATTGTGCCCGTATTGATCCCAATCCCCAAACGAATGTGCTTCGCTTGTTGATTACAATGCTTCGCGTTCATTGCCTCCAACGCATGTTGCATTGCCCACGCCGCCTGAACTGCATGTAATGGATGTTGCGCATCTTCCAATGGCGCACCCCAAAATGCCATGACAGCATCACCCATGTACTTATCTACCGTACCACCGTAGTGATGGATAATATCTGTCATTTCCGTAAAAAGTTGGAAGGTAATGTTAGCAACGGCCTCTGGTGACATTTCCTCAGACATACGGGTAAACCCGCGCATATCCGCAAACAGCACGGTCATATCACGACGTTCTGGCTTCAACCAATCCTTACCTGTTTTATCATTAGCAATACGCTCCACAACAGGTTTAGGCAGGTAAAAACCAAACATTTTACGCACATGCTCATGTCGCGCACTAATATCCAATAGATCGCTTAATACCAAATAAGTGATGATCAGAACAATTAAAAAAACTAACGGTAAAACTTCTATTGCTAAATGCCAATGTTTCCATAACCAATAATTAACGATAACCCAAAGTAATAACAAACTCGGGGCAACCATTAACACAATACTCACACCAAAATGGCGGGCTAATAACAAAACCCCAGTTACCACGATCAATAAAATTACTTGTAACCACGGCTCATTCGTCGGTTGGACTTTGAATGCTTGTTTATTATCCATTGACTGGTCAAGCATCGCACTTAACATCGCCGAATGAATTTCCACACCAGGCAAACGTGGGTTAAGTGGTGTTGCAACCAAATCGTCACCTTGCGCTTCTGCGGATGAACCAATCAGCACAAATTTACCCGCCACATCGGAAACAGGTACTCTGTGCTCCAAAATGTCCGCAGCGGGAATGGTTTCCACTCGACCACGATAAGGAATCAACACTTCACCATTTTGATTAACAGGCACATAGTACGGCGACGGCTGACCACCGTAAGCCAAATACCATTTGGGTGAATCCAACCAGTGGTGCAACTGCCCGTCAAAGACAAACCCATCAGCCCCCAAACTTTGCCGCCAAAGTGCTAGAGACAAGGTTGAAAAGTAACGATCATCAAAACGATACACAGCATCCAAACGCCGTTTTTTACTGTCTGCATCATCAATGGGGGTGATATGCCCGACAATACTCTCATCGGATATAAATTGCGGCAAATTACCAATGTAACCAACCGCTTTTCCCAGTTGCGCATCAGGCACAGAACCATTCACAGCTTGCACCAACGCACCCAGACCCGCCTCACCGATGCGCATGGCACTGACACCTTTTTCGGCATCTTCAGTCGTGATCAAACGCAATGCCATAACCGGATCAGTAGCCTGCAAAACGCTCGCTAACCGTTGGTCTGCTGCCCCACCGTTGTGGACATGGTATGGAAAGTGAGCGTCCAACCCGATCCAGCTTGCTTGATAGGTTTGCGCGATGGTCTCAATCAACTGCGCCGTCAGATCACGCGGCCACGGCCAACGACCAAATTTTTCCTGACTACCTTCACCAATATCAACCACCACCACGCGCGGCTCTATGATCTCCCCCGTAATCCCCGCTTCGGCGGCTTCGCTATGCACGGCATATTGCATCCGCATATCATAGGCCAAAAATTCCAACCATTGCAGCGGCTCTGGTGTCTTTGCTAATGGTGTAAATACATACACTACCACAACCAGCAGTAATACCAATGAAACAACAATATGCCGCATACTATGTTAGACCTACGGTTGGACTTGCCAAGTAGTCGCCCCTACAATCCCCGTTGCTGTTTGCTCAAATACATAGCCTGCATGGTTAGCATCGTTGGATAATGCACCTGCCACTGTCATGTTGGAAGTCGCTGCATTGCTTGTCAGAACAGCATTACTACCCACCGTTCCTGAAGCGTTCAAAGCAACACTACCACCAGTTAAGGCATCTGATTTAACATTCAACGTGGTATCGAAGGTATTATTATCGAAGTTAATGGATAACTTCGGATCAGTGATGGTTGCGTTTTGCAATGCACCATTTACATTGACTGCTGCAATTCCCTTATCCAACGCGAACTCCCGTTTGCCAGAACGCGCTCCTATTGAACTGTTATCCACCGCACCCACCAAAACGTATGCGCTGTTCTCTGCTACCTTATGCTCCCCATCCGCCAGAGGAGTTTGCTTCGTTTTGGAAGAAAACACTTGCACACTGGTGGTTGGCGTGGTCGGGGTAGTTGGCGTGGTTGCGGCACTGGTAATGGCTTTGACGCTTTCTGCTGCCACCGCCTCTGCAATCACTTGACTGGCTAATTCAGAAGTTAAGGACTCTTTTGCCCCAACATTGCTAGTAACTGGCGTTAAAGAAGCGACTTCAGCGGTAGAACCACTGGATACCGCACTAATTGCCGTCGTAGTGGTGCTACTGTTTGTACTACTGGCTGTCCCTGTACCTAAATTGGACGTTGACACACTGCTGCCACTGCTTGTGGCGGTCGATGTTGACGTAGACGAAGTACTAGAAGCGGTCGAAGTACCGGATGACGTTGCACCAGAAGCGGTCGAAGTGCCGGATAACGTTGCACCAGAAGCGGTCGAAGTGCCGGATGACGTTGTACCAGAAGCGGTCGAAGTGCCGGATGACGTTGTACCAGACTGCGTAGACTGACTCGTTCCTGTGCTGCTAGCTGTTCCTGTCTTACTGTGATTACTATCTTTGGAATCGGATGTTGTATGCCCACTGTTATTGTTTTCGGTACTGTTATTTTTAGTAGAAGTAGATGTACTGTTTGAAGAACCTGTGTCGGACTTGGTATCGGATTTATCGCCGTTATTTTCTGTTGATTTTGTACTGCGCGTTGAACCCGAAGAACCGTCACCACCAGCATTATCGGAGTCGGACGCTGTTTTATCTGAAGAGGAGGTTTTATCCTTTTTAGAGTCGGATCCGCTACTACCCGCATCAGTAGATGGTGCAGAACCGTTTAATTGCGGCAGAGGTTGGCTGTTTTGCACACTTTTGTCTTCTGTCGGATGAGCTGGCTGCACTTGATCAGGTACAAGCTGCGTTTGATCTGCACTGACTAATATCGCGTTTTCCTGTGCCGCACTGACTTCCGCTACGACATTGTGATTCACCCCAGCAGACAGAGTGACGGCTTGTTCGCCGTCACATCCACCTAAAGCTTCACGACTACACCACGGCGAGAATGGCGACACAACAACACCGCCACGACGAATAGAAACACTGGAATTGAATCTATCCGTATAAACCGTGAAATCCGTTCCCCTAATACCAATAGCCGCCACGGGTGTATTCAAACGAAAACCGGACTTATTGCTTTGCCCGCCTTTCCCTGTCACAGAACGCACCACGCCGTTGCGAACGTCTAGTTGGATTTGGGTATTGGCTGGATTAGCCAAATCCACGGTGTAACGCTTTATCAGCACTTCCGCATTAGGACGCAACCCAACGAAGCCACCGTCGACCATGTTCAGATGCACATGGCTTAGATTCCCCGTTGATAAGGTTTGCCCCACATAAATCGCATTCCCTTGCTCTAGCTTGACCTTTGCCCCTGTGCCAGTTTGCACATAAGCAGTGCCTGTCACAAAAGCAACTTTCCCAATTGCCTGCTCCGCAATGGTCTGACCACCGACCGCAAGTAGAAACACGAACAAGATGACTTGTACGAGCTTCACTGGACACCTCCTGTTGTTGTTTAAACCGAATCCAGCGTACTCCCAAGAATAACACGGATTAAGTGACTGCTATCACAGAACATCTATAAAATTTATGATAGCTCTATTATAAATTTTGATAATAAATAACCAAATTTAGTGGAACACCTTACTGAGCATATTTCTGTTGTACGCTCGGCACATAGGTTTCCACGGGTAAATTACCCCAATTCAGCCCTAGCTTGGTCATTTCTAAACCCTGAATCCGCTTATCAATGAAGGCTAATGCCTTACGCCGCATTAAAAAAGTATACGGCTGATCTTCATGCAAAATTTGTTCCGCTTGCCGCCATAAAGGCATCCGTTTGTCGTCTGCCACCGTGGAACGTGCCTGTTCAATCAACTGGTCAAGTTGCGCATTTTTATAGCTAATAAAGTTATCACCCTTATCTTTCGCCTGCGAGCTATGAAACATTTGGTAAATATCTGTTTCTATACCGCTAGTCCAACCAAGGGTCGCGGCATCAAAATCTTTTTTATCGAGAGCCTCCAACAGCACAGGAAACTCCTGTGGAAACGGCTCTAATTGAATACCTGCTCGCGCATACAAATCTTTCAACAAAAGCACCATGCGCTTGGTGTCTTCGTTTTCCCCAACGTACATTAACTTAAAGCTAAACGGCACGCTGTTAGTGTCTTCCAACACACCATCGTGGTTACGGTCTTCGTATCCTGCTGCTTTTAACAGGCTCGCCGCTTTCTCCAAATTAAAGGCATAGGGCTGCAAATTCGTATCATGTTGTTTACTGGTATTGCTAAACGGACTAACCGCAGGCTCAGCATAATTCAGGAAAACGTCTTGAATAATACGCTGTACATCGGTTAAGTATGTCATGGCTTGGCGGACACGCTTATCCGCAAAGCGCGTGGGTTTACCCGCCCGCTCCTGATTCCACGCAATGTAGCTGTATCCCACCACAGGCGGCATGTATTCAAAGTGATGGCTTTTGCCCATTAACTGTGCATCGTCTTTGAGTTTCTTGTATTCCACGGGACGTGCACTGTATTCATCAATTTCGCCATTACGGTATGTTGTTAAACGTGCGCTATCGTTTTGAATCACTTTCCACAGAATACGGTTATAAGACGGCTGAACATCGCCCCAATAACGCTCATTACGCACCAATTCGACTGTACCTTTATCCGGTGTCCAACTGTTTAAATCAGCCAAACGGTAAGGGCCAGACCCAACTAGCAAACTTTTGGATTGGTTAAATGTTTCTGGTTTTTGTAAATACGGCTCATACACATGTTTTGGCATGACCGATAATGAACCCGCTAACTCCAGCGCCTCAAAATACGGCTCTTTGTAAGAAAATACCACCTCCACCGGACTAACGGCTTTCACTTCTTTGATCTTTTCAAAATAAGCCCGTTGGCGTGGTGCATTAATCGCAGGGTTCATAATGAAATCAAAGGTAAATACCACGTCATCTGCTGTTAGTGGTTTGCCATCCGAGAAAGTCACGTCATCGCGCAATTGGAAGGTAATGGTCAAACCATCAGGGCTGACTTGCCAGCTTTTAGCAATCAAACCCTGCCATTCCAAGGTATCAGGATTGCGTGTCAATAACCCTTCTTGCACATAGTTTTGCACTTCAGCGGCATACGCATCTGTCGCTACCAAAGGCGTTAAGGTTTGTAAGCTCGTCCCAAACACATTCACATTCCAATCACCTTGCGCATAATCGACATGCTGGGTCATGGCTTGGGCGCGTTGGAAGGCAGGCGCGACGGCATCAGTTGCCTGTGTGGTTTTACCCGTTTCAGTATTTGTCGTGGGTGTGGCGGCTTGACGAAGCGCACCCGTATTGAGTGTTGTGCGTAAGTCACGCAAATCTTTGGCTTGATCAGCCAGTGTGGTTTGCATTTCACTGAGTTTTAGCCACTGACGATCAATCTGATACATCGCCAATACCACTAGTAAGATCAACAGGCTAACCAGCAGATACAGTACCCAGTCACGGGTGTTCAGTCGTTTTTGCATAGATTTGTTTGTTATACTGCGCGATTGATCGGAATTACTGACGAATTTTTTAAGCATAGCATACAAACCCCAACGGGGGCAGACAAGCTCAAACACTAAGGAGTCAATATGGGTTTTCTCGCAGGCAAACGCGCCCTCATCACTGGTATTGCCAGTGACCGTTCCATTGCTTACGGCATTGCGCAAGCCATGCACCGAGAAGGTGCAGAACTCGCATTCACCTACCAAAATGACAAACTCAAAAGTCGTGTCGAAAAAGCCGCCGCCGAAATGGGTTCTAGCATCGTATTGCCTTGCGATGTTTCCACCGACGAAAACATTGCCGAAACATTCCGTTTGTTGGGTGAACACTGGGATGGGGTGGATATTGTGATCCACGCGATTGCATTCGCCCCTAAAGAACAGCTCGAAGGCAGTATTGTTGACAACACCACCAAAGAAGGCTCACAAATCGCGCACGATGTGAGTGCTTACAGCTTCTTAGCAATGGCACGTTACGCACGCCCATTAATGAAAGGACGCAATGGCTCGCTGTTAGCATTAAGTTACTTGGGTGCAATTTCTGCTATCCCGAACTACAACGTGATGGGTATGGCAAAAGCCAGCCTTGAAGCGGCTGTACGTTTCATGGCGGCGGATTTGGGTCCAGAAGGTACACGAGTGAATGCGATTTCCGCAGGTCCTATCCGCACTTTAGCGGCATCTGGCATTGGCGGTTTCCGCAAAATGCTCAGTCACTTTGAAAAGTACGCCCCATTACGCCGCAATGTCACCATCGAAGAAGTGGGTAATGTTGCGGCATTCTTGTCTTCGGATTTAGCGTCGGGTATTACTGGTGAAATTACCTACGTCGATGCAGGCTGGAATATTTTGGGCATGTCCGGCATGGGCGACGAATAAAACCGCACGACCATCAATTAAGTCGTCAAATTAGACTAAAATAAATACAATACCAGCGGGGAATGCACTATATTTTAGTGAACTCCATTCCCCGAGGTATTGCATGATGGTAGCTCCAAAACAAGCTGTGCTAGGCCTAGCCTGTATGCTTATCAGTTGCACACTGATGCTACAGGGCTGCATCGGCGGCAATCAGCAAACAGGTAATGGTTCGCCAAATCAGTCCTCTACTACCTCAGAAAACCCAACCACGTCTGTCGCCCCCAGCCAAGGAATACTACTCCACAGCACACTACTAAATCACACCTCTCTTGATGAATTGCATCAAGCTGTGCAAACCCCGCAAAGCAAGGTTGTGAATATTTTCCCGCTCTATTCTGTAAACAGCTATCGTTTGACATATTTAACCATCGATGGCGATGGCACATTAACCGAGGCATCAGGTTTAATCAGCATTCCCCAAAAAACCGCCAATACTTCTAGTCCATTACTGAGTTTTCAGCACGGTACGATTTTTTATAATAAAGACGCACCGAGCAATGATCTAAGTGCGAGTAATCCCGCGAGATTATTAGCCTCACTGGGATACGTTGTCATCTCGGCAGATTATGTCGGGTATGGCGCATCACAAGGCAAAAAACATCCCTACCTGCGTGCAACCCCATCCGCTGCGGCAGTCACAGACTTTTTAAGTGCTGCACGACAATGGTTAGCCACCCAGTCGATTACCATAAACAACCAACTCTTTCTAACAGGGTATTCAGAAGGCGGTTATGTCACATTAGCTGCTCAACGTGCCTTGGAAACGGCTGGTATTCACGTCACGAGTAGCATTGCGGGTGCAGGACCGTATCATTTGCAAAAAACCTTAGACAAAGTGCTCTCCAGCAGTGCCATTAGCGACGCACTTAAACAAAAATTAGGCTTTCGCCCAACGGCAAATAATGTCCAACGCGAAGCCGCCAAATACCCAGGTAAATGGGATGAACTGGTCGTTGACACCATCATGGACGTGCTAATACCAGATGATAGTGATATTCGCTTTGATAAAACCTTTCTAATGGATTACATGGCAGACGATTACACCACAATGGAAGCCAACAGCGTTTACAACTGGCAAGCGCGTGCTCCAATTCGTCTTACACACGGGCGCGACGACAGCACGGTTCCCTTTGAAAACGCCAGCATCACGCTCGACACCATGCGCCAACGCCAAGTCGACGTAGCCTTAGAAGAATGTTTTGCCACACCAGCCGATCATGACCAATGCATTCGGCCTTATACTACCTTTGTAACCAACTACTTAAATGGAATTGCTCAAAACTTATAATCTGTTACAACACCATCATAGCCGCGTGCTATTAAATAAACGTTTAATTCCAAGCAAAACTATCGCATAATGCATGGTTTCCTCCTGATCTTTTGCGCCTGATGTCCCCAGAAATGAAGACTCTTCCCGCGTTTACCGAACTCGGACTCGCCGCCCCTATCCTGCAAGCCCTGCAAGAAATTGGTTATGAAACACCCTCAGCG
>CAZTUZ010000001.1:44302-101356 GCA_964617055.1 uncultured Thiothrix sp. | reverse complement strand
ATCTATCGCTGTGACTGGAGTTCAGACGTGTGCTCTTCCGATCTGTTTGAGGCCGTATTGGGTGCAGAAGTCGCTCGCAAACTGGGTTACAAACTCGGCGATAAGATCATCATTGCCCACGGGGCAGGCGCGACTAGCTTTGCTATGCACGATGATAAACCGTTTCATGTGGTGGGTATTTTACAGCCCACTGGCACTCCACTGGATCGCACCGTACATGTACCACTAGAAGGCATTGAGGCGATCCATGTTGACTGGATCAATGGCACAAAAGTTTCCGGCTATCACATCAGTGCCGATGAAGCTTTAAAGAAAAATCTCCAACCTAAAGCCATTACCGCGTTTTTTGTCGGTTTGAAAAATCGTGCAGCGGCATTCCGTGTGCAGCGGGAGATTAATGATTACCAACGCGAACCCTTATTAGCGACATTACCAGGGGTGGCATTGGCGGAATTGTGGCAAGCCTTGGGACTATTTGAAACCGTATTGCGTTTAATTAGTGGTTTCGTGGTGGTAGCGGGCTTGCTGGGTTTACTCACCGTGTTGCTGGCAACTTTGAATGAACGCCGCCGCGAAATGGCAATTCTTCGTGCTGTTGGCGCATCACCTGTCCACATTTTATGGTTATTCATGTTGGAATCGCTGGTACTGGTTGGCTTAGGCTGTTTGACTGGTGTAGCACTCATCTATGCCGCCCTGTTCGGGGCACGCCCGTGGGTGATGAGTGAATACGGTTTCCATCTTCCCTGGTGGTTGCCATCTGCTCACGATGGGCTATTGCTTGCCGTCATCGCGGGGCTTGCGTTACTGTTTAGCCTAATTCCGGGGGCCATTGCCTACCGCCGTTCCTTGCAAGATGGTTTAACCGTCCGAGTATAGAGTCACAACCATGCAATCTGCTTTTCGCTTATTTCCCTTACTACTCTGTTCCGCCTTATTGCTCAGTGCTTGCGAAGACAAACCGCCAGCCGACACGAATCCCACCACCGCATTACCTGCCAATGCGCCTGCGGTTGGGACATCGATTAACAGCTTGGTTAAACCACCCGATAGTGAATTAACCCAACTCAAAGCCGAATACGCAGACTACCAAGAAATCGCTTGGGAAGACCTAGAATTACCTGGGCAAGGCTTAGCTGACATTATGAAAAAATACCAACCGCAATTGGACGCTATTCCCGAAGGCGGCGCGGTTGAAGATGACAAACTCATGGAAAAGATGCAGGCTGAAATGAACGCAGCCCCCGTGAATCCTGCTTTAAACGGTAAAAAGATCAAACTGCCCGGTTACATTTCACCGCTAGAAGTCGACGACCAAAAAGGCATGGTAAAGGAATTTTTGCTCGTACCGTATTTTGGCGCGTGTATTCACGTTCCACCACCACCGCTGAACCAAACGCTATTGGTCAAGCCACAAGCGGGCAAAAGCGTCGGCATGGAACGCATGTACGAACCCGTTTGGGTTTACGGCACGATCAGTACCGACTCGGTTAAAACCGAACTCGCCGAAGCGGGTTATCAGATTTTGGATGCGAAAGTCGAACGCTACGAAATCGACCAAGCCAAGACCGCCGCACAAACCTCAGCGCAACCAAGCTCACCACCTGCAACGAAACCATAACCCAACGATTAAACGTGGCGGATGAAACGGTTTAACACCAACCGCCACAACAACCAATACAGCAATACTCCCGTACTGTCTGCCAGAAAATCCCAACCGGAAAAAGCTCGCCACGGTGTTAAAGCTTGTAGCACTTCAATCAGCGCACCATAGCCCAATAAAAATGGGAATTTCCAACGCCAGAACGAACGCAAAGTGGATAAATCCAATAACCACGCATAGGCAAAAAAACCAAACGCATGAGCCAACTTATCTCGGTTATTAGCCAAATCCACTACGCCATCCATTGGCATAAGCGACACTATCAACCCCACGACCAATAGCATCATAAACAGCACGCGCAACACCGCACGGGTTTGCGGCTGTACAATGGTTAAGCGACTCAAAATAGCTTGCATGATGTGATTCCTCCTCATGCCTAAAGGCAGGGGCTTCTAGCTTCAACGGCAGCAACCAGTCCAGACACAGGATTGGATTTGCGCTTGCCTCCACTAGCAGAGACGGTGAATCCTTCCGCCTTGAGTTTCAAAATACCTTGCTTCTGAATATTGATGGCGGCGTTGGTATCCCTGTCGTGGTGTGACCCACACACAGGACAAGTCCAGCTACGGATATTCAGTGGCAATACGTCTACTTTGTGATCGCAACAAGAACAGGTTTTGCTTGACGGGTAAAACCTGCCAATCTTCACCATGACCCCTGCTCTGTCAGCCAGTTTGTACACCAGTTTTGCGGTGAAGCTATTCCACCCTAAGTCTTGGATATGCCTTGCCAACCGACGGTTTGCGGTCATCCCTTTGATGTTTAAATCCTCCACACAAACAACTTGGTTTTCGTTTGCCAGTGTAGTGGACAGCTTATGTTGGAAATCATGACGGGCATCGGCAACCCGCTTGTGTACTTTGGCAACCAGTCGCTTTGCTTTCGCCCTTCCCTTGCTGCCCTTTTGTTTTCGTGACAGGCTTTGTTGTTTGCGCTTTAGGTTCTTCAATCCGCGTTTCAAGAATCGAAGGTTAGCCACTTTTTCCCCATCGCTTGTTGTTACGAAATCATGGATGCCCATATCAAGACCTACGCTGGACTCAATATGTTTCTTTTGTTCAGGCTTCACAGTGCCTTCATCCATCAACACGGAAGCGTAGTATTTACCAACAGAATCCTTGCTGATCGTTACCGTCTTGATCTTACCGATAACTTCACGGTGGAGAACTATCTTGACCTTTCCGACCTTGGGTAGCGCAATGGAATTGCCTTCCATTTTCACACCTTGCGGGTATTGAA
Organism: uncultured Thiothrix sp.; assembly: GCA_964617055.1. GTDB lineage: Bacteria > Pseudomonadota > Gammaproteobacteria > Thiotrichales > Thiotrichaceae > Thiothrix. Next base: position 98,454 of record CAZTUZ010000001.1, on the reverse strand, counting down.
ACGACTGCTTGTCGTGTTTCTTCTTGAATTTGGGGAACTTGGCACGTTTAGCAAAGAAGTTTTTGAAAGCCGTATCCAGATTCAACAATGCAGATTGCAGAACTTGTGAATGCGCGTCTTTCAGCCATGCCGTTTTTTCGTCTGACTTCATCGCTGGCAACATGGCTTGCAGGTCGTAACGGGATAGGTTTGTTTGGTCGGTCTTGTAGGCGGCTTGCTTTTTAGCTAAGGCATCATTGTACACAAATCTTGCACAGCCAAATTGAACGGTAAGTTTTTGTTGCTGTTCTTCAGTTGGCTTGATTCGGTACTTTGTTGCTTTCACTGTGTGTCCTTTTGGGATTCAATATATCGCTTAATTACTTCAAGTGGCGCACCGCCTATGGTTGCTACGAAATAGCTATTCAAAACCTTACGGCGATACTAGGTACACCACACAACATGGTATTTGCAGTCAAAAGCTATATTACAATTTGTTTCCATGTCAAACAGTATATAGCGCATATCTGTATAATTAAAATAGGTCTGTGTAAGACGCTTATATCCCCATAGCTGAAGCTAGGGGAATTACGCGAACTTCGTTAAAACGACTGCCAGTAGGTAAATCTCGCGGTACATCATAGCATCACACTGCTTTATGCGGATAATAAATCCCTAATTTCTGCCTGCATTCGCTCCACCGCTTTACGTCCTTCCTCAATAGCCTCGGTAGCGCGAAAAAACTCCAACAGGCCAATATGTTCCAAACGTGGGCTAAGCAAAATATCAGGCGGGTCACCAGCCATACGGCTGCGCGTGATTTTATCCTGCATGATATTGATCGAAGTAGCGATGGAATCCATCAAGCTCGGTGGAGTACTTTTATCTTTGCTTGTGTCAGGCAATAAGGCAGCGGAATATTCGCGCAACGAAGCGGCCAGCGCGTCGACTAGACGTTCCTTTTTAGCAGGCATATCCACCACTGAATCCGCAACCACTAATGGCGGCGACGGATTCGGTGTAGCGGTTTTACCATTTTGCGTGTGATAACGGTAACGGCGTGTGACTGTCCCATTCAAGTTCACAGCGATTACAATATCAGCCCCTAATGCACGACACAGTGAAACAGGCACAGGATTTACCAATCCGCCATCCACCAACCATTGGTCGTGATAACGATAAGGTGTGAACAAACCAGGTAAAGCAATCGATGCCCACACAGCTTCCAATGCCATGCCATCAGTAAACCACACCTCGCGCCCTGTGGCTAAATCCGTCGCAACCGTAGCAAAACGACGTGACAACTGTTGAATCTGACAATCATCCGCACACACATAAGTGTGTAGGAATTGCTGGAGTTTCTCGCGGTTCACAAAACCGTGTAGGGAAGCATTCACCTCAAAAAAACGCACCAGTTCCAAACGGGTTAGCGAGAGCGTCCATTTTTCGAGGTTTTCAAGGTTGTTTGCCGCATACGCCGCCCCAACAATCGAACCCACCGAGCAACCACACACAATGTCAGGTTCTACCCCTAATTCCGCCAAAGCGCGTAAAACGCCAATATGCGCCCAGCCCCGCGATGAACCACTGCCTAAAGCGATTCCCACTCGCGGGCGTACTGTCGTGAATGTCATGTTGATGCTTCCTCTGGACAATGAGATTAAGCCATTCTAGTCCATAGCCAACACAACACTGTTACTTGTACCGTCCAAAACGGTAAATTCCCGCCGCCGTTCACGCCCGTCCAGATTTGCCACCGCTTCATAATGCCCCGGAGGAACAGCTAATGTCACCGAATGCCGTGCTGGGGCAGCAATTTCATGGCGGCCGCTTCCGTCTAAACGATACAACTTCCATTGCATAGGCCGCATCGCAGGCGCGTTACCCAGTGTAGCAACCAAATTAACTTTCCCTGTGGGCACATTCATCGCCGTAACTTGGGTAGTCCCACGTTCGACGCGTAAACGCTGCTGTTGTTGCGCACTGTCGACATGCGCCACCACTTCGTATTCCCCGACTGGCAGAATCACGCTCAATTCATTGCTATTGCCACGGCTCAACACTTGGCGCATGGCTTTACCACTTTGTAATGCGAAGACTTCCCAGTCAGCATTCACATCGCTAGCAACACGCAAAACACCAATATTCGCAGCGAAATCCGCCACAGCTAAGCGCCCATAATGTACGTCCATCACCCGCTGCTCTTTATAACCACCGACCATGAGTGTGATGTCGTATTGCCCATCGGGTAGTGACAAACGCAAAGCCCGACCCTGCAAACGTTGAGCCTGTCCTCCGGTTACAGGGCGGACTTGCCACAACACTTCAGCATCGGCTAACGGAATCGACATAGGAACATTTGCGGTCAGTAGTAAATTGTGATCCGATGTGACCGCTCGATTATCCGCAATATACGCACCATTGCTTAGCGTGGGTGCGGCTGTCATTGCACCTTCGGCACGGCGGAACATACCATTTGGCGCGACCACACGTTCAACAGCAGTCGTTTGTTCTGCTTTCAAGGCTAATCGCTGTGGTAATAATACCGTGGTGTTTTGTTTATAAGCAGAACTGTGCTTTTCATTGGTTTCGATCCAACGATAACCTTGTTTATCCTTGTCGTGTTGCCACAAAGGCTGCAATAATGCCGAAACAGACTGCATCACTGCTTGTGTGGTATTTGTGGCCGCATCGGACTGAACCGCTGAAGCAGACTGGTGATAGCGTTGTGCAACACCAGCGTGACTAGGCACATGGCAACTCAGAACAAAAGTCGCCATGACCCAGATTGGAGTTTGTGTACATTTCATGGAAGCCATCCTTGCTCGCACTGCTGTGGGCAAATTACTGTCGTATCCCCCTGTGTATGATGCATGAAGACACCACCACCTAGACCTGATTTCATGCAGTAAATAGCGATATGCTTGTTATACTTTTTCATTTAATTTATACCGCGTTCTGACACTCTCCCAATAGAATGTCATTATTGTGAGCAATGACAATTCCAAGCCGACAGGTCACAGTGTTTTTACGCTCGACGGGCGGCTTTAAGCCAGAGTTAAGCTACGGTATTCCAAGCAATTGGGTAGGTTATGAAGTATTATCTGAATAATAAATAGACAATCTTGGCAGCGACTAACGAAAGTTAGGAGTGACACTGCCAAATAAAAAACAGCTTATTCTAGCTAAGGCACACGGCGGGTAATAAACGGGAAAACAGCTCGAAATGCCTGCGAAGGCGTTTGTACCATTGCGGTCAACTGCCATTGCATCTGTTCTGTCGAACAAATCGGCAAGGTAAACTGACCTTGCCATGCAGCGTTCCCCGCTGGTGTGAGCATAGCGCGTTGGAAGCCCATATCCATGTTCACCCCTTCCACCACCACTTGCACTTGTTGCGCCTGCATGAGTGCAGAACCGTGCATTTCAACCGTCATGGGCTGCATCACAGGAATCGGGTGAGGACTTAATTGCAACGTAACGCTATGCCCTTGCCCATCGCTGGCAGTGCATTCACCCTGCTGCAAATCACAGGGCTGTTGAACCACCAACGTTTGGGCTTTGGTCGCGGGTAAATGCGATTTAAACCACCAACCCGCTGCGGCTAAACTACCCGCGAATACCATGCCTAATCCCCACCACTTCATCAGGAAAACTCCGCAATCACAGGGGTATGGTCGGAAGGCTTTTCCCAAGTGCGCGGCTCACGGTCAATCACACACGCCTGACAACGCTCCGCTAATGCTTGGCTGGCAAGGATCAAATCAATGCGCAAACCGTGATTACGCCGAAAACCACCCGCACGGTAATCCCACCAACTAAAGCTCTTGTCTGCCTGCGTAAACAGCCGGAACGTATCCTGTAAACCGAGTGATTGGATCGCTTGTAAGGCAGCACGTTCGGCATCCGAACACAGCACTTGCCCCGCCCAAGCGGCGGGGTCGTGAACATCACGGTCTTCGGGGGCAATGTTGAAATCCCCTAACACCACCAACTGCGGGTATGCGGCGGCTTGCTGTTGCAACCATGCGGTAACGTTTGCCAACCAATCGAGCTTGTAAGCGTACTTATCCGAGCCGACTTCAGCACCATTTACCACATACAAATTCACCACGCGCACTCCATCAACGGTCGCAGCGAGAATGCGCCGTTGCGGATCGCCAAAGTTCGGAATATCCGTGACCACTTCAGTTGCGGGAGTTTTGCTGAGAACCGCCACCCCGTTATAAGTTTTCTGCCCCGCGAACACCGCTGAATAACCCGCCGCTGCCAATTCCTCCACAGGGAATTGTGCGTCCACAGTTTTGGTTTCCTGCACGGCTAAAATGTCCGGCTGAGCCGCCGCTAACCATTGCAATACCTGCGGCAACCGCACGCGCAACGAATTCACATTCCAAGTGGCGATTTTCATGGGGACATCCTCAAGCCTGCGCTACGGCCAAACCGCTGTGACGTAATAACGCGTCTACGGTTGGTTTACGCCCACGGAATGCCACGAAGGATTCCATTGCCGGACGCGAACCACCGACTTCCAACACTTCGCGCAAGAAGGCTTGACCGACTGCTGGATTGTCCAATCCCTCTTCTTCAAAGCGTGCAAAAGCGTCCGCCGACAACACCTCCGCCCATTTGTAGCTGTAATAACCAGCAGCATAACCACCCGCAAAAACGTGGGTAAAGGTGTGCGGCATACGGTTAAACGCAGGCGGTTTGATCACCGCGACTTCATCCAACACTTGTTGGCGAATCGCTTGCACCTGCCCTTCTTGCGCTGCTGTGGGGTCTAAATGCAGATGCATATCAAACAAGGCGAACTCCAATTGACGTACCGTTGCCATGGCAGTTTGGAAATGACGCGCTGCTAACATCTTTTGGAACAGGGCTTCAGGTAATGGTTCGCCCGTTTGCCAATGCGCTGCCATTTGATCCAACACAGAACGTTCCCAACACCAGTTTTCCATGAACTGGCTAGGCAATTCCACCGCATCCCATTCCACCCCCGCAATTCCCGCAATATCAGGGTAATCAACTTGGGTTAGCATGTGATGCAAACCATGTCCAAATTCGTGGAAGAGGGTAACGACTTCATCGTGCGTCAATAAAGCAGGTTGCTCACCCACGGGTGCGCTGCCATTGCAGGTCATAAAGGCAACCGGAATCTGCAAACGACCATCCGCATGACGGAAACGTCCGCAGAAGTCGCTCATCCACGCACCGCCACGTTTGTGCTGACGGGCATATAAATCCAAATAGAAGACAGCTTGTAATTCACCGCTCGGCGCGTAAACGTGATAAAAGCGCACATCTGCGTGCCACAAATCCACACCACTGTGCTGCTGTTCAATGCGAACACCGAACAGTTTTTCCACTTGTGCAAACAACCCCGCAATCACACGGTCGGCAGGAAAATACGGCTTTAAATCTTCTTCGCTGAAGTCAAAACGGGCTTGTTTCATTTTTTCACTGACGTAGGTCACATCCCACGCTTGCACATCGTCCAGCCCTAAGGTGCTGGCAAAGGCTAGTAATTCAGCGTATTCCTGCTGAGCATAAGGCTTGGCTTTGTGAGCCAAATCATTGAGGAATGCCAAAACCTGCTGAGGGTTTTCCGCCATTTTGGTAGCCAACGATAATTCGGCATAATTGGCATAACCTAACAATTCCGCTTCTTCTTGGCGCAGGCGCAAAACATCACGCATAACCGCCGTGTTATCCCAATCTGGGTTTGCCCCCAATTCCGAAGCCCGTGTTGTGTAAGCGCGATACATTTCCGCACGCAACTCACGATTATCAGCATAAGTCATGACTGCAATGTAGGAAGGGAATTGCAGCGTTAATAACCAACCATTCAAACCGCGTTGCTGCGCGGTTTGTGCTGCCATTGCCAAGGCGGATTCGGGTAAACCTGCCAGTTCCGCAATGTCGGTGATGTGTTTTGTCCATGCATTGGTCGCATCCAATACGTTATCGGAAAAGCGTGAGGTCAGTTGGGATAACTCTTGACTAATACGGCGGTAGATCGCTTTTTCATCGTCTGATAATGCAATCCCCGACAATTTAAACCCCAACAAACTATCGTCTAAACTTTTGCGTTGCGCATTATTGAGCGTGCCGTCTTGCTCACGAATTGCTTTTACTGCTGTATACAATGCAGGATTCTGCCCAACTTCCGTGTGATAATCACTCAAGGTCGGCAAACAGGTATTGTAGGCCTGACGCAGCTCATCCGTATTCACCACTGCATTCATGTGACTAACAGGCGACCACATGCGGTCCAAACGATTCGCCGCCTCGTTCATCGGCGTGATCAAGCTCTCCCAAGTAAAAGTCGTTTGGCGGGCTAAGGTATCCGCCAACCATGCACGATTATCTTGCAATACAGTTTCTAATGCTGGTATCACATGTTCCGCCTGAATAGCAGAAAAGGCAGGCAGGTACGGAATATCCAATAATGGATTTGTCTTATTTTGTTCCACGTGAAACCTCAAATATCCAAATTGCTAACGGAAAGTGCATTTTTCTCAATAAAGTCACGACGCGGCTCTACTTGATCCCCCATTAATGTGGTAAATACCTCATCTGCTGCCACAGCATCTTCAATGCGTACCTGCATTAAACGCCGAGATTCGGGGTTGAGGGTAGTTTCCCACAATTGATCAGGGTTCATTTCGCCTAGACCTTTGTAGCGGCTGATTTGCAAGCCGCGATTTGCTTCCTGCATTAACCAATTCACAACTTGGTCAAAACGTCGCACCATGAGCTTACGCTCACCACGCATAATATACGCACCTTCGCCTAATAAACTATCCAACTCACGATTCGTTTTTAATAGCATTTTGGTTTCAGGCATGAGGAAAAATTCACGATCCAAACGGATAACATGATCCAAACCGTGTTGGCGACGGTTCACCGCAATCGTCCATGCACTATTATCGAGCTTGTTCAACTGTGAAGAATAAGTACGCGCCCCATTCGCATCTTGATTGAGGCTGGTGATTGCTGCATCAATCCACGCGGCGAATGCTTCTACCGCAATATCTTGTGGCTCGTCATGCGCTGGCAGAGATTCAAATAGCAAGGCATCCAATAATGCACGGTCATAACGCCGTGATAAACGCGCAATCACTTGCTTCACCGCATTGTATTGGCGCACTAAGGTTTCTAAAGCTTCGCCGCTAATGGCAGGGGAATCGGCATTCAAATGCAGCCGTGCATCATCCAATGCTAATTGCAGCAAGTAACGTTCCATTTCGCTGTCGTCTTTGACGTATTGCTCATTCTTACCGCGTTTAACCTTGTAAAGCGGCGGCTGCGCAATGTAAATGTGTCCGCGTTCCACCAATTCCGGCATTTGGCGATAGAAGAAGGTCAGGAGTAGGGTACGAATGTGAGAGCCGTCCACATCCGCATCCGTCATAATAATAATGCGGTGATAACGTAATTTGTCAGGGTTGTAATCCTCGCGACCAATCCCACAACCCAACGCAGTGATTAACGTGCCGACTTCCGCCGAACCAATCATTTTATCGAAACGTGCTTTTTCCACATTAAGGATTTTACCCTTTAATGGCAAAATGGCTTGTGTGCGACGATCCCGCCCCTGTTTAGCTGAACCGCCAGCGGAATCCCCTTCCACCAAAAACAGTTCGGAATGCGCAGGGTCTTTTTCTTGGCAATCTGCGAGTTTGCCGGGTAAACCTGCAATGTCCAATGCCCCTTTGCGGCGGGTCATTTCGCGGGCTTTGCGAGCAGCTTCCCGTGCGCGTGCCGCCTCAATCATTTTGCCCGTAATGAGTTTGGCTTCGCTGGGGCTTTCCAATAAGAACTCTGCCAAACGCTCATTCATGGCGGATTCGACCACACCTTTGACTTCCGACGACACCAACTTATCTTTGGTTTGCGAAGAGAATTTCGGGTCTGGCACTTTCACCGACAATACAGCGGTTAAACCTTCCCGCGCATCGTCTCCCGTTGGGCTGATTTTTTCCTTTTTCGCCAGATTCTCGCTTTCAATGTAGTTATTTAACGTGCGTGTTAATGCTGCACGAAAGCCCGATAAGTGTGTACCACCATCACGTTGCGGAATGTTATTGGTAAAGCAGAACACATTTTCTTGGTAAGAATCATTCCATTGCAAAGCCACTTCCACACCGATGCCATCTTGTTCGGTACTGAAGTACACAATGTTTTGGTGAATCGGGGTTTTATTACGATTCAAATGCTCAACGAAGGCACGAATCCCACCTTCGTATTCAAAAACGTCTTCACGTCCTTCGCCACGACGGTCAATCAGGTGAATCCGTACCCCTGAATTGAGGAAGGATAATTCGCGCAAACGTTTGGCTAAAATGTCGTAATGAAATTCAATTTGAGTAAAAATGGTCGCACTCGGCCAAAAACGCACCGATGTTCCCGTGCCTTCGGTATCACTAATAGCCGCTAGTGGAGCTTCAGGTTCACCCAAACGGTAAATCTGTTGATGCAATTTATTATGACGACGAATGTTTAATTCCAATTTTTCGGAAAGTGCATTCACCACCGAAATGCCCACGCCGTGCAAACCACCCGATACCTTATAGGAGTTATCGTCGAATTTACCGCCAGCATGTAACACCGTCATAATGACTTCTGCGGCGGAACGTCCTTCTTCGGGGTGAATATCAACGGGAATACCGCGTCCATCATCCGTTACCTTGACAGAACCATCGCTAAACAGTTCGACACGAATTTCGGAACAGTAACCTGCTAATGCTTCGTCAATGGAGTTATCCACAACCTCAAACACCATATGGTGCAGACCCGTACCATCATCGGTATCGCCGATGTACATCCCAGGGCGTTTGCGTACTGCTTCCAGACCTTTGAGAACTTTAATATTTGACGAGTCGTAGGTTTGCTCTGTCATAGTCATTCCATCTTTTTCCGTGATTGAACGGCGGTAAGTTTATGCCGAGATTTATGCAAGTGTGATCTGCCCGCGTTTTACATGAAATACTCGTGCATCCATAAATTCCGTTGATATAGCATCATGACGGGTACTGGTCATAATTAACTGTTGCCGTGTTGTGTGTAGGGTATTGTACAACGCCTGCTGGTTTTGCTCATCCAGTTCAGATGCGAGGTCGTCAATTGCCAATAAGCCGTAAGGTGTCAGGGAATGGGAGGGTTGCACTGCTTTAGCACGCGCTAACAATAACCCGACGGCTAATAATTTCAATTGTCCGCGTGAAGCAATACGCACCGCTGATACATTATCCAAAGTAATGTGTAAATCAACTCGATGTGCACCGTATAAAGTAAAACCTTGTTGTAACTCTGCTTCGCGTTTGCTGTGGATAAATTGCTGTAGACTTTCTAAGTTATCCACAGCTACATCCTGTGGATAACCTGTAGAAAGCTGTAATTGTGGATAACCTGTACATGTGAATAACTCGATAACGTTTTGTAATTCACGTTTCAAGTTATCCACAGCTTGTAGTCGGTATTGTTGCAAAGTAGGAATCCATTGAATCAGTTGTGTCGTCCATTGCTCTAAAGCAAAGCGTTGTTTTGGGTCGCGCAAACACACATTTCTTTGTTTGAGTGCGCGTTGGTAGTATCGCCATGCTGTATTAAATTCTGGAATGGTATAAAACGCTATCCAATCAATAAAAGCCCGTCTTAATTGTGGACTACCTGTGAGTAACTCTACCGAATTAGGATGAATAATAGTAAGTGGTAAATGACTACTTAGTTCTGCCTGTTGTTTTACATCGGTATGATTAATCCGAATCTGGGTTTGTTGTGTACTTTTGCTGATACCAATCGGGTAATAATGACCTGTGATTGTGGATAACTTTGCACTAACGGTAAGATTGCTTGCTCCTTTGTGGATAACTTCCTGAATGCGTGGTGTCCGAAATGAACGACCTCTCGCTAAAATGGACAATGCTTCCAGTAAACTGGATTTACCAGAAGCATTATCCCCAACAAAGCAGTTCATTGTTGGGGATAACTCCAATTCTGCGTGGGTAATAATGCGACAATTTTGTACGTTTAACTTACTTATCCACATGATTTATCCACAGTTTATGTCACTTACCCACAATATATCGTTCAAATTGTGGATAACTTTACAGGCGGATTGGCATAATGACATTGCGTAAGCTGTCATCGTCTGGATCAGTTACTAATGCGCTGCTTTCTGGAGAATTGCAATGCAAACGCAAAACATCTCCTTGTAAATGATTAACAGCATCCAACAAATAATTGACGTTAAAACCTATGTTGAAGTTTTTACCAGAATAATGTACATCTAACTCATCTGTTGCGACTTCTTGTTCAGGATTTTGTGCCTGAATCTGCAAAAGATTAGGGTTTAGTGATAAACGTACTCCACGAAATTTCTCGTTAGACAAAATAGCAACACGAGTAAGCATTTCTTTGAATGTTTTTCGATCAAGATCAATTTGGACTTGTCCACCTTGTGGTACAGCGGCACGGTAGTCTGGATAACGTCCATCAATTAACTTGGTAGTAAAACGTAAGTTATCTAACTGAACACGAAGGTGGTTAGGGCTGGTTTGTAACTGTACGAGAGTTTGGCTATCACTACGAAGTAAACGTGATAACTCCATTACTCCTTTGCGAGGAATAATCAGTTGTTTAGTTTGTTCAGTGCCTGTAATGGATTGGTTGTAAAAATACAACGCCAAACGGTGTCCATCAGTAGCAATGGTACGAAAGCCTTCTGCATTGATTTCTAATAACATGCCATTTAGGTAATAACGAACGTCTTGGTTTGCCATTGCAAATGCTGTGCGCTCTAAAAGACGTTTGAGAATATTTTCTGGTACTTCGAAAATATGGGTATCGCCAATGTCTTCCAAATCAGGAAATTCACTGGCTGGTAATGTTGCTAATTCAAAACGACTACGTCCTGCAGTAACACGAGCGCGATTTCCTTCATGAATTTCTAGATTCACGATACTTTCGGCTGGGAGTGATTTGCAAATATCGGCGAGTTTTCGTGCAGGTAGCGTGATTGCACCATCAGCACCGTCCATGATGGGAGTGTGTGTTGCAATTTCCAACTCAAGGTCAGTTCCTCGCCAATAGGAGCGAGTGCCACTGATTTGTAGCAACACATTTTCCAAAATGGGAGCTGTGTGGCGTTTTTCGATAGCACCAAGGGTTGCTTGGAGAGATTCGAGCAAATGTTCGCGAGTTTGTGTCAGTCTCATAACAAATATAATTCTTTATTTAAATAAGATAATAATAATAAGGGAAGCCAAAAATTGTGGATAACTTTTTTATCTATCTAATTCTAAAGCAAAAAAAACCGCTTTTTTCTGTGGATAAGTCTGTTGATAACCCTGTGGATATCTTGTGGATAAGTTGAACCCCGAAAGTTATCCACAACTTATCCACAGCTTATCCACAGAAATACACCGACTTATCCACAGTTTAGTGCCGAGTTATCCACAGGGTTTTGATTAACTGGATAACGTTCTGAATAGAATTCGATAATCCTCCTCAATTTTGGGGTCTGCTTCGCGTAAGTCATTGATAGCACGAATAGCATGTAACACCGTGGTGTGGTCTCTGCCACCAAATTCCGCACCAATGTCGGGTAAGCTGTTGCTGGTGAGTTCGCGAGCTAATGCCATTGCCATCTGGCGTGGGCGAGCAATGTTGCGTAAGCGGCGTTGTGAGTCGAGCTCGGCGATACGGATGTTGTAATATTGGGCAACAGTTTTTTTGATATTGCCGATTGAAATGTTTTTATCCTGACTGGCCAATTGGTCGCGCAGGGTATTTTGCACAAATTCCAGTGTGATGGTTGTGACACACTTAAGGCGCATACTGGCAATCACACGCTGCAACGCGCCTTCGAGGTCACGAATGTTGGAACGGAAACGCTTGCCAATGAAAAAACTCACATCATTGGGAAGTTTGAGGCCATTGTCCTCTGATTTTTTGCGCAGGATTGCAACGCGTGTTTCTAAGTCAGGCGATTCAATTTGCACAGTCAGCCCCCAGTTAAAGCGGGTTTTGAGGCGATCTTCAATTCCTTCGAGGTCACGCGGGAAACGGTCGCTGGCTAGAATGATACGTTTTTGTCCTTCCAACAAGGCGTTAAATGTGTGGAAAAACTCCTCCATCGAGCGGTCTTTGCCTGCAATGAATTGAATATCATCGATCAGTAGGGCATCTGCACTGCGGTAGTGTTGCTTAAATTCCTCCATGCGTGAACTCCGAATGGCAGTGATCATGTCATTGACGAAACGTTCAGCATAAACGTAAATTACTCGTGCATCCGGCTTACACTCGATAATACGATTGCCGATAGCGTGCATGAGATGCGTTTTTCCCAATCCTACGCCGCCGTAGATGAATAACGGGTTGTACCCTGTGTCCTCCCTCTCCCCTACCTGTTGCGCAGCCGCACAGGCCAACTGGTTCGATTTTCCCTGCACGAAATTGGTGAAGGTCATACGGGGGTTGAGTGTGTTCGCAAAACGTTCACTGATTGGGGCAGGGGAAAGATTCCCAGCGGTGGCCCATGTATTCGGGGCGAGCGCATCGAATGAATTGACGGCCAAGGGGTCATGCGCCTGCTCTCGAATTTCATCGGGCGTGAGTGGCGGTGAGATGGGATATTCTTGCTCCGGCTTACTGGATGTTTCTTTGGTGCTTGGCAGATCATCAAATAGCGACAGTGCTGGTGGGGTTGCAGAAACAACCATTGGGCGTGGTATGGATTTAGGCGGTGACGAACCAATTTGCAACATGACTTCGTAGTCATTGTTTCCGGTTAAAACTCGCGCATGGAAGAGGATTCTGGGTAAGTATTGTTCATGCACTTGTTGCAACACGATGGTATTGGGCGCGAGAAGGTACAACGCGTGGCGTTTTTCTACCGCATGGAGTGCTCGTAGCCAAGTATTGAGTTCATGATCGGGGATTTCTTGTCCCAATTGTTGTAAGCATTGTTGCCAAAGCAGCATACGGGATTGGATTCCAGAAGCGGTTGAAAAGGTCAGTGTGGTGAAGCATCAGAACAGGGCATTATAGCCCCCAGCCAGAGTTATCCACAAGCATACCCCCCCATTGTGGATAACCATCACTATTGACAAAACAAGAACAATCCCTTAACGTTCCTGACCTTTTTGGTTGCGCTCGATTTTTTTCCGGTGCACTCACCATAACCTATTGAATTGTTTGTAAACGGTAACTTGTCATGAAAAGAACTTTCCAACCTAGCAAATTGCATCGTGCTCGCACCCATGGTTTTCGTGCGCGTATGGCGACTGCTGACGGCCGTAAAGTATTGAGTGCACGTCGCGCGAAAGGTCGTGCTCGCCTGATCCCATAAACCCTTGGATGCAGGCCAATCGGGAGTGATTCACTTCCCGCGTAATGTGCGCCTGACCCGTGGGGTTGAATTCCAGCGGGTCTTTCAGCAGGGTAAACGCTTGCACGCTAATGGTGTCAATGCGCGAGCCGCCGCCAATAGTATGGGTTTCCCCCGTTTGGGCATGGCGATTGCGAAAAAGGCATTGCGTCGTGCACATGAACGCAACCGCATTAAGCGATTAGTGCGTGAAAGTTTCCGGCATCATCAAGCTAACTTACCCGCTGTGGATATTGTGGTTATGTGTCGCCATGATGTTCTTACCATGAGCAATGCCGAGCTTTTCCAGCAACTGGAAGGTTTATGGTTACGTTTGCACAAGCTATACTCTGCCGGGTCTGGGCAACCGGAGTAGTCACCAACGTAATTACTGCCGCTGCGTTGTCTTCATTTTCACCAACCGGATTGCAACACTTATGGATTCGCAACGTCCTTTCCTCTATCTCACCCTGTTGTTCATGCTGTTTTTGATTTGGACAACATGGAAACAGGATCACGCACCGAAACCACCTGAACCAACGGCTGTGGTCAGTACTGTGAACGGTACGGCTAGTGGGCAAGATGTTCCGGTCGCTACGGGGTCTAATTCGCCGCCTGCTGTGAGCAGCAATGGTGGTGGACAAACCATAAGTGTGCGCACAGATAAACTGCAATTGCGCATTAACACGCGCGGTGGTGAGATTTTAGAAGCTGACTTACCAACCTACCCAGTGAGCATTGATGAACCTGAAAAGCCCGTCAAAATTCTGGATTTAGCGACTCGCAACTACGTTGCGCAATCGGGTTTACAGGTGCAAGCAGCAGCAGGGCAGGATGCGAAAACCTTAGCTCCTGACCATTTAGCAACTTACACTGCTGCGCAAACCGATTATCAACTCGCTGATGGGCAAGCGGAATTGGTTGTGCCATTGACATGGCAAGGCGCGAATGGCATCACAGTGACCAAGCGGTTTGTCTTTAAGCGTGACTCGTTTTTGGTTGAGGTTGAACACGAAGTAAAAAATGGTTCGGCACAACCGTGGGTTGGAACTGAATATCGTCAGTTAAAACACGGCGATGCACAGAAATCTGGTGGTATGTTAGGTGGTGTACAAGCCTATGTGGGTGGTGCGTATTACCACGAAGGCAAATACGCCAAGTTGTCTTTTGCGGATATTGAAAAAAATCCTGTGAACGAAACTGCCACGAAGGATGGTTGGGTTGCCATGCAGGAACATTATTTCCTCAGCGCGTGGATTCCGCCTCGTGATCAGTCTGCCCAATACTACAGCATGGTTGCTAAAACCGACGGGGTTAAGGGGTACGTTTTGGGATTGCGCAGCCCTGAAAAAACCATTGCTGCGGGTGCAACCGATACTTTCCAAAGCCACTTCTATGTGGGGCCGAAAGACCAAGATACCCTAGCAAAAATTGCTGATGGGTTAGATTTAACGGTGGATTACGGTATTTTTGCCTTCATTTCCAAGCCAATTTTTTGGTTGATGCAGTTGATCCACAAAGTATTGGGCAACTGGGGTTGGACGATTATTTTCCTGACCATCTTCATTAAAGCGTTGTTCTTCTATCCGTCAGCGATGAGTTATAAGTCAATGGCGAAGCTCAAAGCTGTGTCTCCAAAACTCAAAGACATTAACGAGCGTTTCGCGGATGACCCACAAGGCAAACAAAAAGCCATGTTGGATTTATACCGCAAGGAAAAAATCAATCCGCTGGGTGGTTGTTTGCCGATCCTGATTCAAATTCCGGTATTCATGGGGTTGTATTGGGTGCTGTTGGAAAGCGTGGAATTGCGTCAAGCTCCTTGGTTATTGTGGTATCACGATTTATCAGTAAAAGACCCGTTCTTTGTACTACCCATCCTGATGGGGGTTTCGATGTTCGTGCAACAGTTGCTGAACCCGCCACAAGTTGACCCAATGCAACAGAAGATATTCCAGTTCATGCCGATTATTTTCACGGTTATGTTCTTGTTCTTCCCCGCAGGTTTGGTGTTGTACTGGGTGGTAAACAATGTGTTGTCAATGGCACAACAATGGTACATTAACAAACAAATCATGGGTCATGCGTAACGCCTGACCCGCTTGTTTTCTCGTTTGAGAGGTCAGACTGATGTGGAATAGTCCCGATACCATCGCTGCCGTTGCAACACCGCTAGGGCGCGGTGGGGTCGGGATTATTCGTTTATCGGGTAAGCACGTTCCTGAACTTGCCCTTGGTATCTTGGGCAGCCTTCCTAGCCCCCGCAAAGCTGTTCATCGCCGTTTCCGTGCCGCTAATGGCGACATCTTGGATGACGGAATCGCGCTGTATTTCCCTGCTCCACACTCGTTTACGGGCGAAGACGTACTGGAATTGCAAGGGCATGGTGGGCAAGTAGTGCTCGATATGCTGCTTAAACGCTGCCTCGAATTGGGTGCGCGGTTGGCGCGTGCAGGGGAGTTTTCTGAACGGGCGTTCCTCAATGACAAACTCGATTTAGCCCAAGCCGAAGCCATTGCCGATTTGATTGATTCTGGCTCGGAACAAGCCGCGCGTTCTGCCTTGCGCTCCTTACAAGGTGAATTTTCCACAGCCGTGAATCAGTTACTCAAGGGATTGATTGAATTGCGTGTGTATGTGGAAGCCGCGCTGGATTTCCCTGATGAGGAAATCGATTTTCTCGCCGATAATGCCGTGACCGAACGGTTAGATGCCATCAAACAGCAATTACACGCGATTTTCCAAACAGCACGTCAGGGCAGCTTGTTGCGGGATGGTATGCACTTGGTTATTGTCGGTCGCCCCAATGCGGGCAAATCCAGCCTGTTAAATGCGCTGGCGGGGCAGGAAACCGCGATTGTCACCGACATTGCAGGTACAACCCGCGATGTGCTGCGTGAACGCATTAATCTCGATGGAATGCCGTTGCACATTGTCGATACCGCTGGGTTGCGGGAAAGTGATGATCCGGTGGAAAAAATTGGCATTGAACGCGCATGGCAAGAAGTCCACAAGGCGGATTTAATCCTGTTATTGGTTGATGATACGCAACCCGATGACCCCGAAAATGCCGCGATTCTTGCCAAATTGCCAGAGCGTTTACCGCGTTTAACTGTCCACAATAAAGTCGATCTCAGTGGTAAAAGCGCAGGCAAACAAGGCGAACATGTTTACATTTCTGCCAAGCAGGGTTTGGGTATGGAGGATTTGAAAGCCGAACTCAAAACCCGTATGGGTTATCAGGGGGAAAGTGAAAGCACGTTTATTGCGCGTCGTCGCCATTTAGAAGCACTTGCCGCCACGCGGACTGCTGTCGAAAATGCCGAATACCAGCTACGCACGTTTAATGCAGGCGAGTTAATGGCTGAAGAATTACGCACCGCACAGGATGCTTTGGGGCAGATTACTGGCAAATTCTCTGCTGACGATTTACTGGGTGAAATTTTTAGCTCGTTCTGTATCGGTAAATAATTGATTGTAAGAGATTCTTAGCTAAATCATTAACCTACCACTTCCACAGCGACTTCCGCAGAACCATTCAGTACTAAGCCTAATTGTTGAGCCGCCGCTAACGATACGTCCACAATACGCCCTGCTTTGAATGGGCCTCGGTCATTAACACGCACGACCACCGATTGTCCTGTTTGTACATTAGTCACGCGCAATGGTGTACCAAATGGCAGGCTAGGGTGTGCGGCGGTCATGGCGTACATGTCGTAAGTTTCGCCGCTGGCGGTTGGGCGACCTTGATACTGTTCTGCGTAGTAAGAGGCCGTGCCGTTCATGGCTTGTGGTGCAATGGGGTTCGCATTCGGTGCGGGCGCATTGTAGCCACTGTTAGTGGGTGCGTAGTTGTCATTGGGTTGGTAATTTTGTTGTTCTGGGTCGTTATTACCTTGTGCATAACCTTGGTAGTTGTCTGCTGGCATGGGTGCATGTTGCGCGTTTTGATAACCGTTTACAGCATCTGCCCAGTAACCTTGATAATCGGCATGAGCAGTAGTAGCAAAAAGTTGGCAAGCGGCGAATGCCATACTGGCAATGATAGAAACTTTACGCATTTTGTTATTGATTTTCATGGCTTTCCTCTCTTTGTGGATTTGTGTTCTTGTTGGGTTAATCTTTTCATAAGCTGAATTAATCATCTCGCTCAGTCGTGATGAGTGGCATTTTCGTGTGGATAACTGGAATAAACGGCGGCTTAGTAAAGATAATCGGTAGAAAAAGTCATTCAATTAGCAGGATGAATGGTAAATATCTATAAGTTTCACTGATGATTGTGCGAAGTCGTGTCCAGCGGCTTCATCGGAAAAAACGAACAAAAAACGAATCTTTAGCAGGTAATTTGATTTGCCTGTTACGGGATTCGTTCGTATAGTTAGTTCGTGTTTTGTTCGTTTTTTCTGAAAGGAAGTGTCATGCTAACCCGACGACAACAGCAAATTTTAGAGATTATTCAAACCCTTTTTGCGCGTAACGGTTATGTTCCAACTTTGGATGAAATCGCGCAGGCCAGCGGGATTAACACACGCAGTACGGTGCATCAGCATGTGCAAAGTTTGATCCGTGAGGGGTGTTTATTGGCTGCAACGGGTAAACGCGCTTACCGTTTGCCGGATGCGATGCAGGCCACTCATCCGCAAACCCATTTACCATTCGCCGGACGCATTGCCGCTGGTAAGCCGATTGAAGCGATTCGCGGGCGTGATGAAATTAACCCTAGTGATTTGTTTGGCGGTTTTGGGCGTTATGTGCTGGAAGTGCGTGGCGATTCGATGATTGATGCGGGGATTATGGACGGCGATTTTGTGGTTATTCAGCAGCAAGATGATGCATTGAACAGTGAAATTGTGGTGGCGTTGGTTGAACGTGAGGAAGTGACGCTCAAACGTATTTATTACCTTGAGAATGGTCAGGTCGAATTACGCCCTGAAAACGCTTTGATGCAATCCATGATTTATCCTGCCGATAGTGTACAGGTACAGGGAAAAATGGTCGGTTTATTCCGTAGTTATTAATGACAAGTGTGAAGACAAGGAGAGGCAAGCGTGGATAATCATTCAATTGTAAGCCGTCAAAGTACGTTTGCGTGGGTGCGTGATACCGACTGGCATGAGGTGTGGCAATCCACACGATTGTTATTGGTGGTGTGGGCTGTCGCTGTGTGGGTGTTGCTGATTTTGTTGCCTAGCATAATGCAAATGCATGATCTGCATGGGGTTACGCATTACTTGCCATATGTAGTGATGGGGTTGGGACTGGTGGGGGCAGTATTAGCCGCGCACAGTTTGCGTCTTGATGGACATTTGTTGAGGTTTGTGGGGGTGTTGTTGTTGCTAGCAGGCTGGATGTAAGTCGCGAAGGGGCGTGAAGAAAGCGGCAACTTTCGACACGCCGAGTTCCTGTTTCATTTGGGTAAACGCTCACAGGAGAGTTCATTATGACGGATTCTAAACCAAACACCAACCAGCCCCCTGTGACGGTGTTTGATCGGCCGACACATTTTAGCCAGACCAAGTCGGTATACGATTTGGTGGCCGATTTGCGCAAGGCACAAACGTGGTTGTTGATTGCAGCATTTGCGGCATTTTTAGCATCGGCATTCTTCGTGGTGAAGTATTTTGCAGGTGGCGATATGCGTCCTCTGCAATGGTCGGGCGAACAATGGGCGAATGCCATGCTGGGTTTGGGGATTACAGCGGTGATTACGGCGGCACAGGCGTTCTTGTACGCTAGTGGTTACAAAGGACAAGCGGCGACAGTGGCGACGTGCATTGTGGTGTTTTTTGGGATTTTCTCGGAAGTATCGCAATCCATGGAGCGCGAAGATGCCACCGTGCGTCATCGTTCGGAAACGGTTGTCACCTTGGAGCAACGATCTGGTTTGCACAGTGCGAATCGTGCGGCGGTGCTCACAGGAGCAATTGCACAGGCTAAGGCGTTGGAATATGACGAAGATAAGCATTACGCCATGATTCGCTTGTTGCGTGATTTATTGGGGGTGGAAGGTATTTGGGCATCGTTTGTATTTTCGTTGATTATTATTTGTACGTTTGAATACGCCTTTCATTTTGTTGGCGCGTATGTGGCAGACCACAAAAAGGCCTTGCTGTTATTAGGGCGTGACACGCGCGGGGAGTGGATTAACCCAGCGGCACAAGCGATTCATTTAAACGACACGGCAATTGCGCGTGATTATGGCAATGATTTACGCGATAAATACCTGAATTGGGTGACACCAGAGCGTAGCGGTACGGTTGCCGCAATGTCAGAGCCAACAGCCAACCTCAACCACCACGGAAACCAAACCATCCGAAAGTAATGTGCGGGATTTAACCCGTGAACGTTTATTTAAGTTGTTATACGCTGAGATTCGCACACGGATCATGGATGGGGAATTACGCCCTACCGTGCGTCCTGTAACGGATGCGGTGACGGAAGTAATTCGTCACCATTGCAAGGCGTTGGGGTTGCAGCCCGCATTGATTGGTAAACCCGAACGCCAGAAATTAGCAGAAACCATGTTGGAAAAACTCGCGCAAGAACACATCTTAACCTTGAATAGTGAACAAGGCATTGGCAAAGCCAAATACGTTCTTGCCAGCCATTGGGCACAAAATTTCACTCCAGAAATCCCTAACGCTGAGCATGTTATCCGCTAATGCGTGCAGTTCATTTGACAGCGGCGTATTATTAATAAAGGAGTCTATCCGGTCGCATAGTTGTTGCCGGATTCTTGGCAAAACTATCTATAATTTGCGTTATGTGCATTAGGCACACGCGTTATAAGCCCTTGAGATTCCTCTCATCACTAAAGTCCGCTATTGCGTGGGAATGCTATGGAACAAAAACGCTTGGCTGTTATTATTTTGGGAATTTTGCCAGTGGTTACGATGTTAGCACTGGGGCAGATCGCACATGCGAATCAACTGTATGGACCTGTGAAAGCGCAAGACACGCTATGGGGTATTGCGGATCGTTCCCGACCAGATAACAGCATTACCGTACAACAAATGATGGCTGCAATTCGGGATTATAACCCGCAGGCTTTTATCAACGGTGATATTCATACCTTGCAAAAAGATGCCATGCTGTATTTACCCAATAAACAGGAAATACAGTTGGGTCAGTCAGTCGCTATCGTGCCTGACCGTCCATTGCCAGCCAATGCAAACAGGACACAGTTACGCCATGAAATCAACAGTTTGCGAAAAAAACTCAAACAAGAGCAAAGTCGTAGCCAAGAATTGTTAGCGCAGCTTCGTTTGAAACAACAGGAAAGCCAAGCACTGAGTACGCGGCTGGAAAAATTGCAAACCGAGCAAACCACAACGGCCACAGACACGGGGAAACAGCCATCCGCTTCTGGTACTGCCGAAAAAGAAATGGTTGAGCTGAAACAATTGCTTGATGAGCGAGACATCCACATTCAACATTTGCAGGCTTCGTTGCGTGAAGCCAGTATTGCAATTAAACGCCAGTACGCTGAAAGTGTTGCTTTACATCAGCAATTGAAAGCCCTTGATCCAAACAACCAAGAAACCATTCCACCACCACCAGAAGAGATTAATGCCGACGGGACAACACCTGCAAAAGCGGGATTAACCCTGCAAGGTACGGAAGAACAGGCGCAAAGCAATACGGATGCGAATGTGCCGCCCGATGGCGTATCCGTTCAGCAGTGGTTGGAACAGCAACAAGCTGCCTCGCAACTGACGGGTGAGCAAGCCCCCAAAATGTCAGTCGTAACCATGCCATCGCGTGTATCGGTTGCGATTGCCTTGCTGGCGGTATTGTTCATTGCCGCTTTGTGGTGGCGTAATAAAGCGCAGCAACGAGCCTTACAACGGGAAGAGGATGAGTTACGCATCAAGTTGGCTGTTGATGTTCCTACTAAACCCAATGTTGCGTTCGATACTCCAGTACCAGCAACCATAAGCGCGTAAAACACTGGAAAAGCCGTTACAGATGCGCTACAAGGCGTGCTGATATTGGTTGGATTAACAGGTTTTACCCATGAAATACCACGTTTTTGGCATCGGCAACGCGCTGGTGGATAAAGAATTTGAAGTAACGGACACTTTCCTCGCCGCGCAAGGCATTCAAAAAGGCATGATGACGCTGATTGACGAATCCACACAGCAGCAACTCATGGCGGGTTTAAGTACCGAATTTGGCTTGAAAAAACGCGCCAGCGGCGGTTCAGCAGCCAATAGTGTGGTGGCGGTGAGTCAGTTCGGTGGCAAAACCTTTTACGCTTGCAAAGTCGCCAATGATGAAACAGGCGAGTTTTACATGCACGACTTGCACGCGGCGGGTGTCGCGACCAAATTGGATCAAGTGCGTTGTGCCTCTGAAGGTGTGACGGGTAAATGTTTGGTCATGGTCACACCCGATGCCGAGCGCACCATGAATACGTTTTTGGGTATTACCGCCGATTTTTCCGAAGCCGAATTGCACCTTGATGAACTAACCCAAGCGCAATATTTGTACATTGAAGGCTATTTGGTCACCTCGGACGCGTCACGCGCTGCGGTATTAAAAGCACGCGAAGTGGCAAAAGCCAATGGTGTGAAAACCGCCATGACTTTCTCTGACCCAGCAATGGTGCGTTTTTTCCGTGCTGGCATTGCCGAAATATTGGGCGATGGTGTGGATATTTTATTCTGTAACCGCGAAGAAGCCAGCGTATTCAGCGGTCAAGACGATTTGGAAGCCGCGATTACCGCTTTACAACCCTACGCGCAAAAACTGGTGATTACCTTGGGTAAGGAAGGCGCATTAGTGGTTGATGGCAACGAGCGCACGCCGATTGCACCAAACTGGGTTCAAGCGGTGGATACCAATGGCGCGGGTGATATGTTCGCAGGCGCATTTTTATACGGCATTACGCACGGCATGGACAATGCACAAGCCGGACGGTTAGCCAGCCTTGCTTCCTCACGCGTGGTCACGGTATTCGGGGCGCGTTTAAGCTCTGATACACATCAAGCTTTATTGGCGGAAGTCACCGCGTAATCACAACAGCGGCGTGGGTGAGTCACCTTGCTCGCGCCATCACGCCCGTGTGCATGGCGTGCTACACTGCAATGGTTTTGTTGCAGTGAGCCGTGATAGCCATGAATCAGCGTAAAAAACTCCCGATTGGTATTCAAACCTTCCGCCTAATGCGTGAGGAGGGTTATTACTACGTCGATAAAACGGGTTTGATTCAGCAAATGGTGGAATCAGGGCGGCATTATTTTTTATCGCGCCCGCGTCGATTTGGCAAAAGTTTATTGTTGGATACTTTAAAGAATTTATTTGAAGGTCAGCAATCGCTGTTTACGGGGTTAGCCATTCATGATCATTGGGATTGGTCAATTAAATACCCTGTTTTGCGTTTTAGTTTTGGCAGTAAAAACTTTCGCACTACGCAAGATTTAGTCGATTCGTTACACACACAACTGACTTTATTGGAAGAGCAGTGGCAGATTATTCCAAAGTTCACTGATGCGAGTGGGCGTTTGATTCAGTTAATTGTGGAATTACAGCAGCAAACACAACAAGCCGTGGTGATTTTGGTTGATGAATACGATAAACCGATTTTGGATGCGTTGGAATACCCTGATATTGCTAAAGCGAATCGGGATTTTTTGCGCGGTTTTTATGGCACGATTAAGGATTTTAACGCGCACATTCGTTTTAGCTTCTTAACGGGTGTAAGTAAGTTTTCCAAAGTCAGTTTATTTTCCGGTTTAAATAATTTAGAAGACATTACTTTGCAGGCGCACTATTCCAGTTTGTGTGGCTATACAGATGCAGAAATGGATAGTGTATTTTCAGCAGAGTTAGCAGGTTTGAATCGTCAGGAAGTCCGTGAATGGTATAACGGTTATAACTGGTTAGGTGAAGGGGTTTATAATCCATTTGATGTATTGCAATTGTTCAGAACACGTTTATTGCGTAATTACTGGTTTGAAACGGGCACGCCAACGTTTTTAGTTGAGCAACTCATTAAACGCCAAGTGCCGACATTAAAGCTGGATAATACACTGACCAGTAATGATGTGCTATCCAGTTTCGATGTGGGGGATATTAGCAATGAAGCCTTATTATTCCAAACGGGTTATTTAACCATTAAACACACGGAAGATTTGGGTGGGGAAATATTTTACACACTGGGCTATCCAAATCGTGAGGTTTATCAGAGTCTTAATCGTCAGTTGTTGGCGGCTTTGGTGCAGAACCGTTCTGAACAGGTGGTGCATAGTAGCCAGTTATATCGTTTACTAAGTGCGAATGATTTCGCGGGTTTACGGCAATTATTTCACAGTTTTTTTGCCAGTATTCCGTATCATTGGTATAGCAATAATCATATTCAGCATTACGAAGGTTATTACGCCAGCGTGTTTTATTCGTATTTTGCTTCGTTAGGTTTAAACATTACCTTGGAGGACGTGAGTAACCTAGGTCGCATTGATATGACCCTGAAGTTTAACCAGCAGGTTTACATTTTTGAATTTAAGGTAGTGGAATTAACACCTGTTGGTAATGCTTTACAACAAATCAAAGATAAAGCCTATGCCGACAAATACCGTGGATTACAACAGCCGATTTATTTAATTGGGGTGGAGTTCGCCAAAACCGACCGGAATATTGTCGGCTTTGAATGGGACGCGGTTTAGGCATTGCCTATTAATATGTGTCGTGCTTGTGCTGCGTCTTCAGCGATTTGTTGTTGCAACGCGCTGAAAGATGCGAATTTTTGTTCATCACGCAAATACGCCACGGGTTCGACACAAACATGCTGACCGTAAACCTGCTGGTGAAAATCGAAAACGTGAATTTCCAGCCGATTTTCCATACCGTGTACGGTAGGGCGTGTGCCCAAATTCGCTACACCGTTTAAAGCGTGCTCGGCTAAACCTTGCACTTTCACCGCATACACGCCGCGCCGCAAGGCAATGTGTTGCGGCACTAATAGGTTCAACGTTGGAAAACCAATGGTACGCCCGCGTTTGTCACCGTGGCGCACACGCCCTGCGATTTGATACGGTCTGCCCAATAGTTCAGCAGCCAATGCCAGTTCAGCGGTACTCAAGGCAAGGCGAATGCGGGTGCTGCTAATGCGTTCATCCGTGTGCAAACAGGTCGGTGTATCCATCACCTGCATACCCTGTTCCGCGCCGATTTGTTGCAAGAGGTGAAAGTCACCGCGCCGCCCTTTGCCAAACCGAAAATCGTCACCCACCACCAAATAACGCACATTCAAACCGCGCAATAAAATCTCGTGGATAAAGGTTTCCGCTTCCATATTGGCTAAAGCGTGGTTAAAACGCAGGCAGGCGAATTGATCCATACCCAGTTCATGCAGCAGGCGCAGTTTGTCGCGCAAGGCGTAAATGCGTGGCGGCGGCGGTTGGCGGAACAATTCGATTGGCAGTGGTTCAAAACTAATCACCGTGGCGGGCAATTGCCACTCCCGCGCTTTAGCCGCGACGTGCGCCAACACCGCTTGGTGTCCACGGTGTAAGCCATCGAAATTACCAATGCTGGCGACACAGCCCAC
The DNA here is from genome assembly GCA_964617055.1 of uncultured Thiothrix sp. Classification (GTDB taxonomy): domain Bacteria; phylum Pseudomonadota; class Gammaproteobacteria; order Thiotrichales; family Thiotrichaceae; genus Thiothrix. The sequence goes on along the minus strand of CAZTUZ010000001.1, from coordinate 73,549 downwards.
AGCAGGCGTGACAGCGGACGGAACATGGCGAAGTAGTTTCATGTTGTGAGTGTGGTCCCCATTAGCCCAGATTCGGGAATCCGCATTGGCGTAGGGCTTCGTACACCACCACCGCGACGGTATTGGATAAATTCAGGCTACGGCTATCGGGCAACATTGGCACGCGCAGTTTGAGATCGTCCGGCAAACTCAGTAGTAAGGCTTCGGGCAAACCGCGTGTTTCGGGGCCAAATAGCAAGACATCACCCGCTTGGAAGGTGGTATCGCAATAATTAGTCCGCGATTTAGTGCTTAATGCAAACACGCGCCGCCCCTGCATCGCCACATTAAACGCGGCGAAGCTTTCGTGTTCTTGCACCACGGCAATATCGCGGTAATCCATGCCCGCCCGCCGCACTTGTTTTTCATCCAAGGAAAAGCCCAAGGGATGAATCAAATGCAAACGACACCCCGTATTCGCGCACAAACGCATAATGTTGCCAGTATTCGGGGGAATTTCCGGCTGATACAAAGCAATTTCAAACATAGATGCTGGTTAAATCTTCCGTTTCTTAACTCGCTATACGGTGGAATACCGTTTGCCCTGCTAATAAAGTGCGTTGCACCGCGCCATTGAAGTTGCAGCCCATGAATGGCGTATTTTTACCCGCACTATACATACGGGTTAAATCCAACTCCCACAAGGCTTGCGGGTCAAACAATACCACGTCGGCGGGTGCGCCTACGCTGATTTGCCCAGCGGTACTGTGGATAATGTGTGCAGGGTTCACGGTCACTTTGCGTAAGGCTTCGGGTAATGACAGCACGCCTTCTTCCACCAAACGCAAGGTCAGCGGTAATAGCGTTTCGAGGCTGGAAATCCCTGGGGCGGTTTGTTGGAAGGGCGCGAGTTTGGCATCGACTTCGTGCGGTTGATGATCCGAACAAATCGCGTCAATCGTACCATCGGCTAAACCTTCACGCAGCGCGTCACGGTCACGCGCCGAACGTAACGGCGGCATTACATGACACAGCGGATTAAAGTCCGACACATCCATTTCGGTTAAGAACAACTGGTGAGCAGCAACATCAGCGGTAACATGCACGCCGTTTTCTTTGGCTTGGCGAATCAAACGCACACTCAAGCGCGTCGACAACCGACAAATGTGTACTCGCGCTCCGGTATGGCTTGCCAATGCTAGGGTTTGCGCCACAGCAACGGTTTCAGCCGCCGAAGGAATCGCGGGGAAACCCAAACGCGCCGACACTTCACCTTCGTGCATGTAGCCACCCGCTGCTAAAGCGTGTTCCATCGGGTAGACAAACACGGTTAAGTCGTGGGTTGCGGCGTATTCCATTGCACGGCGTAAGGTTTGCAGGCTGTGAAACGGTTGCCAGCCATTGGTTACGCCCACGCATCCGGCTTTTTTCAGGCTGCCCATGTTACTGAGCTGTTCGCCTTTTAAGCTTTGGGTGAGATTGCCCAATACCGCGACATTGGCAAAACCAGCGCGGTGATTGAGTTCTTCAATCAGTTTGACTTGCGCGGCGGTATCGAAATTCGCGCCCGGTTCGGGTTGATAGCATAATGTGGTCACGCCACTAGCAGCCGCAGCGCGGGTTTCGCTATACAACGTTGCTTTGTAATCCAAACCAGGTTCACGCAGCCACGCAGCGAGGTCAATCACGCCTGCAAACAGCCACAAACCAGAGGCATCAATCACCTGTTCTGCGCTAAATCCGGCGGATGCTTCCGCTAAAGCGGTGATTTGCCCTTTTTGAATCAGTACATTGCGTTGACCGTCTAAGCCCGATTGCGGGTCAATCACTCGCGCATTGCGAATCAGTAAACTCACAGCCCACCCCCAACATGGCTCGAACCCGAACCCATAATCATCGACATCACCGCCATCCGCACGGCAATGCCGTTGGTCACTTGTTCCAAAATCACCGACTGGTCGCCATCTGCCACCCGCGAATCAATTTCCACGCCACGGTTAATCGGCCCTGGGTGCATCACAATCGCATCGGGTTTGGCTAATTCCATGCGGGCTTCGGTTAAGCCGTACAGTTTGAAAAATTCACGTTCGGAAGGCAGTAACGCGCTTTGCATGCGTTCACGTTGTAAACGCAGCATGATTACCACGTCCACGTCGCGCAAACCCGCTTCCATATTGTGGTAAACGTGTACGCCCATGCGTTCCAAACCCGCTGGGACGAGCGTTTTCGGCGCAATCACACGAATTTCCCCTGTTGCCAGCGTGCTTAAGGCGTGAATTTGCGAACGTGCCACGCGGGAATGCAGCACATCGCCCACAATCGCCACTTTCAGCGGTTGGAAACTGCCTTTTTTCTGGCGAATGGTGAGCATGTCGAGCATGGCTTGCGTGGGGTGCGAATGGCGACCATCGCCCGCATTCAATACCCCAACGTGTGGCGCACAATAACGCGCAATGAAATGCGCAGCACCTGCGTGTTCGTGGCGCACCACAAACATATCCGCGTTCATGGCTTCGAGGTTGCGCACCGTATCCAGCAAGGTTTCGCCTTTAGCGGTAGAGGAGGTGCGAATATCGAGGTTAATCACGTCCGCGCCCAACCGCTGTGCAGCGATTTCAAAGGTAACGCGAGTGCGGGTGGAGTTTTCAAAGAACAAATTCATCACGGTTTTGCCGCGTAGCAACGGAGCTTTTTTCTGCTGCTTATCGGCAAGGCTGACAAATTGTTCAGCACGATCAAGAATTTCTTCCAATAGTAAAGGGGAAAGACCTTCAATGGTCAGGAAGTGCTTCAATTTACCATCCGCTGTTAATTGCATGCGCGATGGTAAGGGTCCGGGGGACAAATGAGCGTTCAGCATGATTGCTCTCGCTTATATTTTAGACAAATCAATAGGAGTGCGCCTATCTTACAAGTTTGTGACACAGCGATAAAGTTTTATTGCAGTGCAATATCACGCTCTGCCTAATTAAGGTTAGCGGTTGACCAAACGCAAGCTGGCTAAGTCTGCTCCCGAAACTGCAAATAATTGATCAGCAGCGATTTCTTCATGCAGGGCGGCGATTTGCGGTTCGATGGGGAGTTCACGCCCGCCCCGATCCACCAACACAATCAGCGTAATGCTCGCCGGACGACCATAATCAAACAATTCATTCATTGCTCCACGCAGGGTTCTTCCCGTGTAAATCACGTCATCGACCAGTAAAATGTGGCGGTTTTCGATGCTAAATGGAATACGCGAGGGTTTGTTTTTGGCGGCTAAACCAATGCGGCTGAAGTCGTCACGGTAAAAAGTGACATCCAATTCGCCCAAGGCTTCGTTTAGACCTAAACGTTGGTGCAATGCTTGTGCTAACCACACGCCAGCGGTGTGAATCCCCACCATTACGGGGGTGTGAATTTGTTTGTCGTGCAGCCATTGGCGCGTTTGTTGTTCGAGTTGATCCAGCAATGGTGCAATGGCATATTCTTTATGGATTACGAGTTTAGGATTCGACATGGGCATACTCCTGCATCCAGCTTTCGAGAATAATGGTTGCCGCTACTTGGTCGATTTCGTCTTTACGAATCTTGCGTTTGCGTCCGGCTTGGCGGGCTTGTTTGAGGCGTTGTTCAGCTTCGCGGGAGGATAATTGCTCACACACTACATCCACTGGCAGGTTGTAACGCCCTGCTAACTGTCGGATAAATCGTTCGATAGACTCTTGCATGGCACTGTCCGAGCCATCGAGTTTACGCGGCATTCCTACGACTAAGCGGGCAGGTTTCCATTCGTTTAGGCAACGGCTAACGGCTGCCCAGTCCGGTGCGCCATCACGGGCAGCAATGGTGGATTGCGGTGTGGGAATACCCGTTAGTGTGTTCATGATCGCAACGCCTATACGGGTTTTGCCGTAGTCAAAACCCATCACGGTGAATGTATCAGCCATGCCCTGCAACTGCTCCTAGTAAGTTTAGGTCAATCCCTAGGGTGCGTGCTGAACCTTTCCAGCGTTGTTCATAGGGCATGTGAAACAAAATGTGTGGCGATGCCGGACAAGTAAGCCACACGTTTTGTTTGAGTTCGTTTTCTAGTTGCCCAGGCCCCCAACCTGCACAGCCTAAAACCAATAGGAAGTTCAATGGCCCTTGCCCTTTGGCAATGTCGTCCAGAATATCGCGAGAAGAGGTGATGGCTAATTCATCCGTAATGCGTAAGGTGCTATCCCACTGGCGTGACCCATCGTGCAGGATAAAACCCTGTTCCGCCTGTACCGGACCGCCACTGAGCGCGAGCTGTCCGGCGATATGTGCATCGTAGACGGCTATTTCCAATTGGCTCAGTAGCTCCCCAATGGTGAGTTCGATCGGGCGGTTAATGGTAATCCCAAACGCGCCGTATTCGTCATGCTGGCACACCAAGGTGACGGTGTGTTCAAACGTAGGATCACCCATGCTTGGCATGGCGATTAGGAGGTGGTTGCGTAGGTTGGAAATCGCTTCAATCACGTTAATTCGTCACGTTAAGTTAGCATCTATTGGGTATTTAGCGTCCCGCTGCGGAAAATCCAAGTACGGGTAATGTTAAGTTGATCCCATTTGCGGCTGATTTCATCCGGTAATGGAGGGTAAGGTGCTGCCAACTGAATGATGCGTAAGGCAGCTTTGTCCAACACGTCATAGCCTGATGATACACTGATTTGCGAATCCACAACACGACCCGCTTGGTCTAGCGTGATATTCAGGATCAATTTACCACTTAAATTACGGGCGATGGCTTCTTCAGGGAAATTGATATTCCCAATACGCTCGATTTTTTTGACCCATGCATCAATATATTCGGCCTCTATGGCACTTTTCGCGCTAACAGCATCAATAAAATGAATGCGGGGGCGACGTGCATAGCGGACTTCATCTTCATTCATTTCGGCGAGTAGTTTCGCGACTTCCTGATCCGTGTCGGAGCGTTCTGCAACAGGGTCTTGTGGTTCTTCCGGTTGTTCGGGGGATTTTTCCACAGGTTTGAAGGTTTCGCCTTTGGTTGTTAAAACTTGTGGTGTGATTTTCAAAGGGTTATCCGCAGAAGCGGCTACCGATTGCAGGGGGGCTTCCCCTTCTGTTTCATGAAGTTCGAGCGAAGATAAAGGACTTTGTGGGCGGTTTTTTTCATCATTATCACCGCTGGCCTCCTGATTAGCTTGAGCAAGAAAATCCACCAGTTCTGGGGCTTTTTCTGCATGGGTTTGCACTAAGGTAATGTCGAGCACAGGTGCAAGGTGCGCTTGAAGATTGCGTTGTGGCGCAAAACTGACTCCAAAAATCAGTAAAGCGTGTAAAGCAAATGCAATCGGCAAGGTTTTTGCAAGTGGTTCATTGAAAATAGTTATCGGTAAAACTTGCATGGTCTAAGCTACACAGATCGCTGGGTCGAAGGGTCAGGATGTTGATTTTAATATTATCCTGTTCGTTATTTTCAAGGTATGCCCCCTAAAGTAGAGCTATATTAACACCTTTACTAAGGTATTGAGTAGGGATTCAGAGAATCATGATGAAACAACTGATTGGCATTGTTGCGGCGGTCGCGCTCGGTATTGGTGGTGCATGGTTGGCCGTTAATTACACACAAGAACCGCCAGAGGCTGGCTTGTTGGGGGAACAACATTTGCCAGAGGGCGGGGATTTTACGTTGCAGTCGGTTCAAGGCGAAGTGCATTTGAGCGATTTCCGGGGGAAATTGGTGGTGCTGTATTTCGGCTATACCTCGTGTCCTGATATTTGCCCAACATCAATGGCAACCTTGAAAGGGGCTTTGAATCAAATGAGCGCAACAGAATTGCAGCAAGTACAAGGGCTGTTGGTTTCGATTGACCCTGCACGCGATACGCTGGCGCATGTTCAGGAGTATGCGCAGTATTTCCATACCAATATTCGTGGTATCACAGGTTCGCCAGAGATGTTGCAAGCCGTTGCTAAACGTTATGGTGTGTTTTTCCGTAAGGTGGAGATGGCTGGTTCGGCAATGGCATACAGTATGGATCATTCCTCCAATTTGTATGTGATTGATCAAAACGGTAGGTTGCGTGAGCTGGTTGCGCATGGCACATCGCCAAATGAACTGGCAACGGTGCTCCGGCGATACTTAACCACTAAGGATGCTTCATGACGATTCGGTGCATTGCTTTTGATCTGGATGATACATTGTGGGATTGCCGTCCCGTGATCGAACGCGCTGAACAGCGTTTTTATGCGTGGCTGACGGTGCATTATCCTCGGATTCCAGCACGTTATTCCTTGGCGGAGCTAGTGGATAAGCGTGCCAGCTATATGCAGAACTACCCAGAGTTACAGTATAATCTCACTGACTTGCGTAAAAAATGGTTGGCTGCTCTTGCACAGGAGGAGGAGTATTCGTCAGCTTTAGTCGAACCCGCTTTTGAGGTGTTTTGGCTTGCGCGTAACGAAGTCGCTTTTTTTGATGAAACGCTGGAAGTTTTGCATCGTTTAGCGAACCGCTTTGTCATGGGGGTGATCAGTAATGGCAATGCGTGCGTACATCACATCGGTATCGGACACTTATTCCAATTTGTACACAGTGCGGCAAAAGCAGGTGTTACCAAACCGCATCCTGCTATTTTCCAGCAAGCCTTACAGGAGGTCGGGATTGCGCCACATGAAGCAGTTTATGTCGGTGATGACCCCTACAATGACATCCAAGGTGCAGCGCAAGCTGGCTGGCGTACTGTGTGGTTTAATCCCTCACAACAGCCGTGGGAAGTCGCTGCTACACAAGTAACCGATACTACCGTGCCGGACGCTGAAATTCATCACTGGAAACAGTTGGAAACGGTGCTGGCTGCCTTATAAAAGGAAAGAGTGTCTCTATGCAACATAGTCGTATCGCTAATACACAATCTCGCACGCGGCAGGCATGGTTAGATCGTTTTACGGTGTCGGATGAAGAACAGGATGTTTATCGGCTGGCACAGGTATTGAATGATTTATTGCAGCTCCCCCCTGCGACGGACCCTTCCCTGCCGTGTAGTTTGGATGTCGCAGAAGTGTTGCGGCATTTGGATGTAGATCAAACTACGCTCATTGCGGCACTGCTGTGCGATAGTCGTTTTGATAGCTTGTTATCGCTGGAGGCTATTGAACAAGACTATGGTAAGACCATTCGCATTTTGTGTGAAAATGTGCGGAATCTACACCATTTTCACAGTTGTGCAGGAGCATGTGACGCTGAAATCACCGATGAAGAGCAAGGCGAACAACTGCGCCGCATGATGTTAGCGATGGTCAACGATTTGCGGGCAGTGGTGATTTTATTGGCGTGGAATCTGCAATACCTACGCTTGCTCGCTCGTCAAGACATGACTGCCATGCATGTGTGTGTGGCGCGGCAGACCATGAATCTGTACGCACCGTGGGCGAATCGTTTGGGCATCAGTCAAATCAAATGGGAATTAGAGGACCTATCCTTTCGTTTTTTACACCCAGATGTCTACAAACAAATCGCTAAGTCATTGGCAGATAAACGCATTGAACGTGAGCAATACATCGCTGATTTTATTGCACATGTTCAGCACCTGTTACAAGAATACCAAATAAGAGCTGATGTTTACGGCCGCCCTAAACACATTTATAGCATTTGGAAAAAAACCAAACGCAAGCACGTTGAGATTGAAAACCTCTACGACTTACGCGCCGTGCGTATTATCGTGTCTGGTGAAAAGCCCTTATGTTATGAAGTGTTGAGTTTGGTTCAGGAAACATGGCGAGCGATTCCCGAAGAATTTGATGACTACATTGCTAACCCCAAACCGAATGGTTATCAATCCATTCATACGGTTGTTATCGGTCCGCAGGGGAAAGCGGTGGAAGTGCAAATTCGTACACGCCAAATGCACCAACAAGCAGAGCAAGGTGTTGCATCGCATTGGCGGTACAAAGAAGGCGGTAAATTAGACCTTGAATTAGAGCGTGTTATTGCGGCTGTGCGCCGTATGTTAGACAGTGGTGATAGTGATCGGCAGTTGATGGAGGATTTTCGTACCGAAATCTTTAATGACCGTGTGTTCGTGCGTACACCTAAAGGCAAAATCATTGATTTACCAAAAGGTGCGACACCGATTGACTTTGCCTATTATGTTCACACCAGCATTGGGCATCGTTGCCGTGGGGCGAAAGTTTCCGGCAATATCGTACCGCTCAATTACGTTTTAAAGAATGGCGAAGTGGTGGAAATTCTCACTAGCAAAGTGGAACGCCCGCGTCAGGATTGGCTCATGCCCGAACTGGCTTATGTGAAGTCAGCTTCCAGCAAACAAAAAATTCGCCAATGGTTTAGCCAGCAGAACCATGAACAGAATTTTCGTGATGGCGAAAAGTTATTAGAAAAAGAACGCCACTTACTCAATCTCAATACCTTGGATTTGGCAGATTTAGCCAAGCAATTCAACCGCACCAGCGAACGCGATTTTGTGATTGCTGTGGGTAAAAATGACATTACTTCGGCGCAAATTCGTAACTATTTGCTGCGTTCGCATGAACCGGAATTTAAGTTACGCAAATCCAAACGTCCGCACACCATTAGCAGTGAAATCGAAGTCCAAGGGGTAACGCAGCTTTACACGCGCATGGCAACTTGTTGCCATCCTGTCTTTGGCGACCCGATTGTGGGGTATTTATCGCAAGGACGTGGCGTGGTGGTACACCGTGCAGATTGCATCGAGGCCATCCATTTGCGTAAAGAACGTGAAGATCGCATGATTGAAGTGACTTGGGGCACGAATGCCGCTGCATATGAAGCGGATATTACCGTTTCTAGCTACAACAAGGCGGGCGTATTGGGTGATATTGCCAATTTGCTGGCTAAAGAACGCATCAATATTCGTAGCCTGCAAACCCGCGATACCAATGACCCTTGTTTCGCGGTAATGGATTTCACACTAGAAATTCGCGATGCCACGCAATTAGGTGACATCCTCGAAAAGCTATTACAGCTTCCCTCTGTAATAGACGCACAACGCAAAACCTAGGTGGTATCACCTAAGTTGAATCACAATACCCGTAGGTATCACGGGTATTATGGTGATTATCTGTAAGCCGCTGCTAAGTTATCGAATAATTTACGACTCATGCCAGTGATTTTTAAGAATTTTTCTAATTCGGCAGAGAGTGAAGAGGCTTGGTAAGATTCCTGCATGACTTGCAAGTTAAAGCCCAATGCCGCACTGACAGCACTTAAGATATTGCTTAATTTCTCAGCGTCATGGCCATACAAACGCACCAAGATCGGTAATAAGTGCTGCTGAATTTGTGTCATAGCCCCAGCCATAAATTCCACAGGAAGCTTTACTTTCACATGCACATCACCCACATGGTAAATGTAACGGGTGTATTCTTCATCAAAGTCGGAAGTGAAAACGCTTTCCAACCATTGGCGGTGGGTGTGCTTGAGGGATTCCAAACGGTTCTCAAGGAACGGTTGGGCGCGTTCGATCTGCGTTAATTGCGCATAAAAGCCATCGGTGACTTCGCCTAAATAGGGGACAACTTCGGGGGCGATGGTTCTCAATAGGGTTTCACGTTCTGGGGTTAAACCGCAAAAGGCTTTGCAGTAATGCTTTAGGTCGGTAAAGTCCAACTTGTCCATGAATCATTCTCACTGAAGGTTTATAGGTAGATTTATTTCTTGACCATTACGCGTAATGGTTAGATTTACTTGTGAGGTTGTTGCTGCTCCTTGCATGAGTTGCATTGCGGTGGCGGGACTATCGAGTTGTGTCCCGTTGATTGCTGTCACAATGTCACCGGATTGCAGTCCATATTGCGTAAACATTGCCACATTGCTGCCGGGAGTCAACTGAAAGCCGACAAACTTACCATCACGTTCATAAGGTTGTGGGCTGACAACTTCCATTAGGCGTGCTCCATTATTGGCTGTCGCGTTGCCATTGGGTTCGGGTTGTGCTGGGGATGGTGCTCCCTGAGGTGCAAGAGGCGGCGGAATTGCCCCAACATTACTGACCGCTGGGTCTTGTAATTCTGGTTGTGGTGGCATGTCCGGCATTTCTGGTTCCATGACTTCCTCTGTACTACCCATGTCTGGCGTCTCAGGCATTGGTGCAAAATTCGCACCACCTGCACCAGCGGTGGAATTTCCTTGACCTAATTTAGGCAGTATGAGTTTTTCAAGGGTATTGTTTCGGCGAATAAGTACATGATCAGGAAATATTTTTTCCAATGTTGCACCCGAATTACCAATCGTCTCGCCTAATGCATACGCTTTTTGCTTGCCACCTTCCTCAATGAAAGCATAGCCATGATGCCCTGAACGGGCGTACACGCCTTGCAGCTTAATGGCCAATTGTGAGGACTGAATGGGAGCTGCTGGGGCATTAACAGGCGCATTAGGTTTGTATTGCCCAAATAAATGCGCAGTTGCCAACGCATTCTCTTCGGCGGGAGGTGTGTCACCGTTGCCAGCGGAAATGGATGTTGTAACCGCAGGCTGTGGGGCAACCGCAGTGCTAGGAACAAACATCCACACCAGGCGGGCAAGTAAAAAGCCGCACAAAATCACCAGTCCTAAGCTGACATAATCTGGGATACGCTCCAGTGAGCGTGCAAACACGCCATTGAATGAACCACTGAAAGCACGTTGTTGTTGCACGCTCGGCATTCGATTAGCCCTCGCATTGGCCATGAGGTTTGGGTATTTAAAGCTTTACTCAAGTTTCGGTATCAGACTTGGTAATAGTCGCGATACCACGCAACAAAATGCCGCACCCCTTCTGTTACCGATGTAGCAGGGCGATAACCCACATCGTTTACCAAGGCTTCGACATCGGCGTAAGTATCGGGTACATCACCCGCTTGCATAGGAAGCAAGCGTTTTTCTGCGGTTTTACCTAAAGCTTGTTCAATCGCCTGAATGTAATCCAATAGCTCAACTGGGGTTTGATTGCCTATATTATAGACACGCCACGGCGATTTGCTGGTGGCAGGATCAGGTTTTTTACCATCCCACTCAGGATTTGCTTGGGCGGTGTGATCCAGTGTGCGCACAATGCCTTCGACAATATCATCAATATAGGTGAAATCACGGCGATGTTTGCCGTAGTTAAACACATCAATCGGTTTACCTTCCAAAATGGCTTTGGTGAATTTAAATAAAGCCATATCGGGGCGACCCCACGGGCCATAAACAGTGAAAAAACGTAAACCTGTCGTTGGCAAGTTATACAAGTGCGAATAAGTATGCGCCATTAATTCATTGGCTTTTTTCGAGGCAGCGTAAAGCGACAAGGGGTGGTCGACATTATCGTGCACCGAAAATGGCATGGCTTCGTTCGCGCCGTAAACCGAGCTAGAAGAAGCATACACCAAATGTTTAACAGCATTGTGACGGCAACCTTCCAAGATATTCGCGAAGCCGACTAAATTACTATCAATGTAGGCCAAAGGATTATCAAGCGAATAACGCACGCCTGCTTGTGCGGCTAAATTAACCACTTTTTCGGGGCGGGTATCAGAAAATAATTGTGCGATGCCTTCACGATCCGCTAAATCCATGCGGATAAATCTAAAGCGGTTGTGTTTATCACACGTTGTGATTTGCTGTAAACGTGCCTCTTTGAGGCTAACTTCGTAGTAGTCGTTGAGGTTATCGATGCCGATAACTTCATCACCTCGTTGCAACAAATATTGGGTGAGGTGCATCCCAATAAAACCAGCCGCTCCTGTTACTAAAATACGCATGGATTCTCCTTTAATTTCCAGCTATCCCCCTGTTAATCAGGAAGGATGCTGGAATTTCATTCTCTTATGCTGCCCCTAATAAGGAGAGCTTAGGATATTTTTTTTTATTTGATTAGTAAATCTGCGACTTCGCGGTATTTTTTCGCAGTTTTGCTCACAATTTCTGCTGGTAACTCAGGGCCTGGGGCGGTTTTACCCCAATCTAGCGTTTCCAAATAATCGCGCACAAATTGCTTATCAAACGATGGTGGGCTAATACCAACTTGGTATTGATCCGCAGGCCAAAACCGTGAGGAATCCGGTGTGAGGATTTCGTCGATTAACACGAGGTTATTGTCGGCATCCAAACCGAACTCGAATTTGGTATCCGCAATGATAATGCCGCGTGTTAAAGCGTAAGCGGCGGCACGGTTGTACAGTTCAATGCTGACGCTACGGATTTGCTCGGCTAATGCCGCGCCGATTTTGTCCTGCATTTGTGCAAAGCTGATATTAATGTCGTGATTACCGACATCCGCTTTGGTAGATGGGGTGAAAATCGGTTCGGGCAGGCGATCCGCCATGCGCAAACCGCTGGGTAATTCGATACCGCACACCGCGCCTGTTTGTTGGTAATCTTTCCAGCCTGAGCCGATCAAGTAACCGCGCACAATGGCTTCCACGGGTAACGGTTTTAAGCGTTTGACGACAATGCTACGTCCTTGCAGCAGGGTTTTTTCGTCCGCACTTAAGGGTAAATCGTCCAAGGTTTTGTCGCTTAAATGATTGGGAATCACGTCTTTGAGTAATTCAAACCAGAAATTAGCGACTTGCGTGAGAATAACGCCTTTTTGTGGAATCGGTGTGGGCATGATGACATCAAACGCGGATAAGCGATCCGTGGTGACAATCAGCATGTGTTGCTCATCAACCGCGTAAATATCCCGCACTTTGCCTTTTGCAATTAACGGGAGGGAAGTGATAGCCGTTTCAAAGACGGTAGGGGTGTCTGTTATTGCCATTGTATAAACTATTGCCGTAATCAAATAGTGCGAAAGGGTACATCACGGTATAATATCAGATTTTGCAAGAAAATAAGGTTACGCATCATGAGCCAACCTAGTCCGGCAGTTGTGGTAGGTGTTGTCATGGGGAGCAACAGCGATTGGAATGTCATGTCCAAAGCTGTCGAACAGCTTGAAAAATTTGGTATTGCACACGAATACCGTGTAGTGTCTGCCCATCGCACACCCGATTTGTTATTTGAATACGCCGAAACTGCGCGTGAACGCGGCTTAAAATGCATTATTGCAGGGGCTGGAGGTGCAGCGCATTTGCCCGGCATGTTGGCAGCCAAAACCACTGTTCCGGTATTGGGTGTTCCGGTTACAACCCGCGCGTTGAGTGGTGTGGATTCCCTGTATTCCATTGTGCAAATGCCCAAAGGCGTACCCGTTGCCACCTTTGCGATTGGCGAAGCGGGCGCGGCGAATGCGGCGCTATTCGCGGTGGCAATGCTTGCCAATACAGACCCTGCATTGGCGGCACAATTGGCACAATTCCGTGAAGAACAACGCCAACACGCCATGAATATGAAACTTCCACCAGAATGAATGACCAAGGCAACTGATGTGAAGTTTGCCTTGGTTGTGGCTGGTATGTGCTGCTGGGTTGGTTACGAACCATTCCAGCTTTGGCTGCGTCGCCGCGTTGGTTTACAAGCCAGTGGTAAGTCGCGATTAGTCTAAGCGTGTGCGCCAGAATTGCCTGCGACAATTTCGGCAAAAACACAAGCTTTGTCGGGGATGCAATAACCTCTGCAACCAGTTTCGACGAACTTTTACCCACAAATGGCTGTTACAATGGGGGCAAATTTGCGTTCCTTGTTGGGCATAGGCTGAACCAGAAGAAATGGATTTCATCATTATTTCCCTCACACACATATCTCGCTACAGATCAGTTTAGTACTGATACCCTCGCCTGCGACAGGATATTCCATAACTCACAAGGAGTTTGCAACAAACGCCCTTGGTTTGTGTGGGTTGCGGTTATTGGCTAATCAGTTTTTGCAACGGTGAAAATTATTCCCTCAAAACCTGTAATACGAACGGTTGTTCCGGCTGGCATATCCGCACCTGTTACCCGCCAAGCCGTATCGCCGACACGAATTGCGCCGCGCCCGTTGATAATGGCTTCGGTGAGTACGAAAGTTTTGCCAATGTGCATGTGCAAGCGGTTGTTTAAATCCGGCTCAGTAGAATGCACGTTTTCCTCACGAAACCGCGAGTTGCGCCACGCAAACACGCTAACCAATGACACCACTGCAAACGTGAGAACTTGCCCACCCTCGGGCAGGCTTGGCATGAGCCACAACGCCACACCTGTGATGATCGCGCCAAAGCCAAACCACATGAGTAGCATGGCTGGCGCAATAATTTCCAGTGCCATCAGTAACATGCCAAGAACCAGCCAGTGCCAAAATTCCATCGTGTCCATCAGTGCCTCACTTGTCTTTCTGTATGGCTTTCCACAACTCGTTAATGCTGCCAATCGACCCCATTAAACCGCTGGTATCCATTGGCATGAACACGGTTTTTTGTTGGTTGGATTCGGCGAATTTGCCCAAGGCTTCGACGTATTTTTGTGCAACGAAGTAATTCAAGGCTTGTACATCACCTTCGGCGACGGCTTTGGAAACCATTTGTGTGGCTTTCGCTTCGGCTAAAGCTTCACGTTCGCGGGCTTCGGCGCGTAAGAATGCGGCGGTTTTCGCACCTTCGGCTTCCAAAATTTGCGCTTCTTTTTTACCTTGAGCTTCGGTGATTTGTGCGCGTTTTTGGCGTTCAGCCGTCATTTGTAGGTTCATGGCGCGGACTAATTCGGCGGGTGGTTCAATGTCTTTGATTTCAACGCGCAATACTTTCACGCCCCAAGCGTTGGTTGCTTCGTCAACAATGCTCAATACTCGTGCGCCGATTTCATCCCGCTTACTAAGCAAATGGTCAAGCTCCAATGCGCCACATACCGAACGCAAGTTGGTCATGATCAAGTTTAAAATGGCATTTTGCAAATTAGCGACTTCATAGGAGGCTTTGGCGGGGTCAAACACTTGGTAGAACACCACGCCGTCGATATTGACGTTGGCGTTATCGGCAGTAATGACTTGTTGAGGCAGAATATCAAGCACTTGTTCCATCATGTTTACTTTGCGCCCGACACGGTAAATGATGGGAACTAATAAACCCAACCCAGGAGGAAGGGTATAAACGTAACGCCCAAAGCGTTCGACAGTGTAATTAAAACCTTGGGGGACCATTTTCACGCCCATAAAAATAAGCGCGATTACAAACACTAATGCGGCAAAGGCAAACTCGGTCATCACACTCTCCTTTTTTTGAATAAAGAAGAGTGTAATCCTCCATTGGTTACGATGGTATATTTGCCACGATAAAACGTTTATTCTAGTTGCAAGCGTGCCGCACGAATATTAGCCAAAGCTTCAGGTGATAATTGGCGAAAACCTTCAGCTTCTTGTTGGAGTTTATCCACACCGACGACAGGCGGTTGGCGACTCATGGCTAAAGCGTATTGCTCGTTTGGGTCGATCAATTTGCGGTTGTTATTATTATTCATGGCATTGTCATTATCAGCCCATCCGGTTGCGACCATTAGACTACCGACAGTTGCAGTAATGGCAAGTGCGGTAAAGATTACCTTTTTCATGATAGATTTACCCCAGTTAATTACGGTTTGAGTGATTTAAAAGTACCAGTGAAGTAGATACTTTGTACTGCTTGATTATAAGCATCCAACCCTGTGTTATTGGTATTGTGTAATGCCCAGCTTAATTCTTTATTAATATTAAACCACGCAATGGCGCGAATTGCTGGATAATTGCTTGGTAGGCGATTAAACATATCCGTTACCCATGCTGCCTTACTTTGGGTGGCATCGCTATTGTCACCGTTTTGTCCGTAGGTTGGGTTCGGCAAATCAGCGGGTTCGGCACTGGCTACCTCGCCGAGAATAATCGGTTTGAAAGGGTAATTATTTACCAAGGTGACATAAGGTGCACTGAAGGTTTCATCAAAGCTTTTCCAGCGTGAGAAACTGTAGTTACTGCCCCAGTTATAACCGTCGATTCCCGTCCAATCCACATAAGCATCCCCTGGGTAATAACGGGTAATGTCATTGTAGCTGTCGACACTGGTATTGTTGGCGCACCACACCCACTCAATTTGACTATTAATGCCAGCAGCTTGGAATTTATTATAAATGTATTGCCATGCAGCTTTATAATTATTGGGAGAATTGCCCCATGGATACCAGTTGCCATTAAATTCATGCCCAAAGCGCAATAAGATTTTAGGCTTTTTGTCAGCGGCATAGCTGGACTGAAACCATTTAAAACCGTTAATCCATTTTTGGATATAAGCGTCCCATTGTCCTGTACTGATTTGGCCGAGAATATTAACACCAGATTGATTTTTGGTGGTCGGCATCCAAGAAATCATGGGAATAGCATTGCGCGACACGATATTATCGCTTTGATATTTCAAATATCCCCAATCGTAGTCAAAATTGGTGAACAAATTAACCACGGCCATTGGTTTGGTGGTGACACTATTAAAACGGTCAATTTCACTTAATGACCACCCATCGCTTTTAATGTATGCCCCTAACATGGCATCGGCATGTGAAATACTGGGAATACTTAAAACTGCCGCGATTAGGCAGCTTGGTAACACGACGTTTTTCATGTTCGACCTCATTTTGTGTCGGCTCTGGGTATTGATGGTAGAAACCGATTGCACTACTCAGGATTGGGCAGGGCTTTTTATTAGAAATAACATTACGGCTAACCGACACTTGCCAACTAAGCTACAAGATTTTTTTGATAATAGATAGACTTATCCCGATAAGCGGATTATTAGCACTTGATGCAAAACCTAGGGTAAGATACAGGTTCTAAATAACCCTATTTTTTTGCTTGCGAATCAATGTTAGCGACGACACTTGAACTAGACTGCTTGTTTGAGTGTTTGGCGCGTGGTGCAGATATTGCATGTCACTCTTCCATTCAAGGAGTTCCAGACACCCATGTACAAGCTCATGCTCGTCGATAGTGACCCAGACCGTTCTCGCAGTCTTGAAGATGCACTGCTAGAGGCAGGTTACACCCACATTATTCGAGTTGGTCAGGATGACAATTTAATGAGTGCGGTGCGCAAACATCAACCGGACATTATTATTATTGATATGCAAAGCCCCGACCGCGATACGCTCGAATCGTTACGCAGCGTCAACCGTGAGATGCCTAAACCGATTATTTTCTTTGCCGAACAAAGCGACCTTGATACCACTCGCGCTGCCATTAATGCAGGGGTGAGTGCTTATATTGTCGATGATTTACCGGGTAAACGTTTGAAATCCGTGCTCGAAGTGGCGATTGCGCGTTTCCAAGAACACCAAAAGCTTAAAGAAGAGCTAGAAGACTACAAATCCCGCCTACAAGACCGCAAAGATGTGGACAAAGCCAAAGGCATTCTCATGCAGCACCGCAATCTGAATGAGGAAGAGGCGTACCAACTGTTGCGCAAAATGGCGATGGATCGCAATATGAAAATCGGTGAAGCTGCCCGCAATTTCATTGCGGCGATGGCTCTGCTGGGAGGAAAACCCTGATGAAACGGGACTTGCGTATCGGCTTTCTGCCCCTAACCGACTGCGGCGTGCTGGTAGCAGCACAAGAGCGCGGATTTTTTGAACGATACGGCTTACACGTTAAATTACAGCGTGAAGTGTCATGGGCAAACATTCGGGATCGCGTCGCGTTTGGCGAACTGGATGCCGCACACATGCTTTCCCCCATGCCGCTGGCAGCAACGCTAGGAATTGACGGTTTGGGTATTCCCATGCAAGCGGCGTTTAGCCTTGGCTTGAATGGCACGGGCATTACGCTTGCCAAAGAATTGATGGAAAGCATCCGTGCGGAATTTCCCGAACATTTACACGCCAGCCCTTTACGCGCTAGTGGTTTGAAAGCTTTGCTCACCGCACATCCGCAGCGCAAATTGGTATTTGGTACGGTGTACGCCTTTTCACAGCACCATTACTTATTGCGTTCGTGGTTGGAAGATGGCGGCTTGGAAATCGGGCGTGATGTGGAGATTCAAGTCATTCCCCCGCAACAAATGGTGCATTTCCTCGCAGAAGGGCAGATCGACGGCTACTGTGCGGGCGAACCGTGGAATCAACTTGCGGTTAAGCGGGGTATTGGTTGCGTCGCTGTGACCAGTTACGAGTTGTGGAATAATGGACCAGAGAAAGTGCTGGGTGTAACCCAAGCATGGGCGCAGGAAAACCCAGAAACCCACACCGCGCTGCTATGTGCCTTACTCGAAGCGGCAAATTGGTTGGAAAATCGTCATAATCGTATTCGTTTGGCGGAATTACTCGCTCGCCCCGAATACCTCGATGTGCCATTGGATTTGCTACGCGCACCATTATTGGGACGTTACCGTTACGCGCCCGATGAACCGGAACGTTTTTTACCCGACTTTAATGTGTTTGCGCATTATGCCGCTAACTTCCCGTGGCACTCGCATGGGCGTTATTTCCTTGCACAAATGCGTGCTGCTGGGCAGCTTAATCAACCTATTGATAATGAAGCTGCTGTGTTGAGCGCGGTGTATCGCACGGATATTTACCGTTTGGCAGCGGATATTCTTAATTTGCCTTATCCGACGCTGGATTACTTACCGCGAACTGGCTGCCATGCACCGTGGATATTGCGCGAAGCCAGCCAACCGATTGCAATGGGCAGCAACCATCTTGCCTTAACTAACCTAAATACCTTATTGCCTGCAACAGACTTGCTTAATTAAGGCTGTCCCCTGAAACGTTCTCCAATGGTGGGGTGACGTTGCAGGGGAGTGTTAGTGAATCGGTGCGAGGTAATACACCAACACCAGAATGATCAGGAATTGCAGCGCGACTAAACCTTTCCAGAATGCTAAAGGGTTGCGCTCCAATAAGGGGCGTTGCTGTTTATCGGCAAGCAGGCTGGTATTGGGGCGCGTTAAGTCGGCAACAAATTCGGATAAGATTTCGTAACGCTTTTCGGGGTTGGGGTGCGTGGCTTTTTCCAGCGCGGCATCCACCCATTCGGGTACTTTGGGGTTGTGAATGCAGGCGGAGGTGTAAACGAATTTCTTTTTCTGAGCTTTTTCCGGTTCGATTTCACCGAAGGGCAATTGTCCGGTAAACATTTCGTAAGCAATCACGCCCAATGAGAAAATATCGGAACGATTGGTGCCGCGTTGCCCTTGGAAATATTCGGGTGCGGAATAACTGGCAGTGCCGACAATGTGGTTATGTTGCAAAACGCTTTGAATTTCCATTAATCCGGCAATGCGCGTTGAGCCAAAATCAATGATTTTCAGGGTATTGTGTTTATCAATGAGGAGATTATCGGGTTTTAAATCTTGGTGAATCATTTCCATGCGGTGCATAGCGCGTAAACCGCGTGCGATTTGATCCACGGTGGCACGAACTTGCGCCACGCTGGGGCTGGGATTATCCAACATCCATTGTCGCAGGGTTTGCCCTTCGACATACTCCACCACGCTGTATAGGAAGGTACGGGGACGATTGCCGCGTTCGTGCAGCTTGATTAAATGCGGGGAATCTAAGCGGCGTGCCACCCATTCTTCGTGCAAAAACAAATCAATGTAGGACGGGTCATCATTGAAGTTTTGCGACGGGGTTTTAATCACGACTTTATCCGCGCCGGGGTCAAACGTGTCTTCGGCGAGGTAAACTTGGCTGCGTGAGGTCGCATTCAATTCACGCAAAATCAGGTAGCCATCCATGACTTGTCCGGCTTTTAAATCCGGCGGGAAGGGTAATTGGCTGAGTTTTTGATAAAATTCTTCGCGGTTGACCTTGGGTAAACGCTCAATCCGCACGATTTGGCAGGTAATGTTATCTTGGCTGCCTGCGTTTAATGCGACTTCCACTAAGGTTTCGGCACATTGTTGCGGGTTAGCTGCGTGTTCGCGCAATACGTCGCTAATGTGCTGTTCGTTTAAGACATCGTGTACGCCATCGGTTGATAGTACAAACACGTCGCCTTCTTGTAATTCGACAACGCGAAAATCAATCTCTAAGTGGGTATCAATCCCCAATGCCCGCGATAAATAACTGCGTTCACCGCTGAATTGCACACGATGATCTTTGGTTAAACATTCGAGTTCGCCGTTTTGCCAGCGATAAATGCGGCTGTCACCAATGTGGCATAAGTGTGCGGTGTGGGATTTAAAAATCACCCCGCTGAACGTGGTTGCCATGCCGCCTGCGCCACCGTATTGGCGTTGTCCTTGGCTAAATAACCAGAGGTTTAACGCGCCAATCACTTTGTTAATGGCGTTTTTGACCGTCCACGAATCGGGTGTGCTGTAATAATCATTGAGGAATTGTTTGACAGCAATTTGGCTGGCTTCTTTACCGCCTTCGCTCGCGCTTACCCCGTCGGCAATCACCACCGCGATGCCTTTGCTATCTAAGGTCACGTCTTTGGGGGTAATCGCACCGTAAAAGTCGTCGTTATCCGACTTCACACCCGCGATGGAGTGTTGCCCAAGCGTAATGGCGAGATTTTGGTTCACGATCAATCCTTTTGCTGTGGGCATTCCTCCCCTCCCTTACGGAGAGGAATACAGGAGAGGAGGAATGGTTAAACTTACTTCAATTCAATCATTTGCACAGTGCCGTCTGGCAGAACTTCGGTCATAACACCGCTCGGCTCACGCAAGAACACGAACACGAATCCCAATACCACTAATGCCGCACCACCGATGGTCATGAAGAAGATTTGTGGGTTAGTGCTGGCTAACACGGTTAAGAATACCACGCCGCCGACGTTACCGAATGCACCTGCCATGCCCGCGATTTGTCCGGTTAAACGGCGTTGGATTAATGGCACCATCGCATAAACCGCACCAGAACCCGCTTTGGAGAAGATACCACCCAAAGTTGCCGCGCCGATAACCATTAACACAGACCATTCTTTGCTAACTTGACTCAGCATCATGAAGCTTGCACCGATACCAATGAACACGATTAACAGCGTGATTTTACGCCCGAATTTATCACTGATCAGACCGCCCATAGGACGTGCAACTAAGTTAATGAAAGCGTAAGAACCTGCCAGCAAACCTGCGGTAACTTTATCCAAGCCGAACATGTCCACATAGAACATTGGCAACATGGAAACCACCGCCAATTCTGTGCCGAATGTCACCATGTACGCCAAGTCCAGAATCGCTACTTGTGCGAAAGAGTAACGTTGCATTTCTGGCACAGGTTCTTTGAGGATGTGTTTGTTTAATTCCCAGATTTTCCAGACTTGGAATAAATAGGTTGCCACCAGTACGGCATCAATCACATACACAGTTTCAACGGAAATCAAACCTGGGGCTAATTTACCCGCCAACATCGCTAATGCTGCGTACATTGGGATGTTCATTAGAATATAAAGCACGAGGTCAAAGCCGCTGGTGACTTCCAACGCGCCTGTCTTTTTGGGTTTGAAGTAGGTCGAACCTTTTGGAGTGTTGCGTACCCGCCAGTAGTAGATCAAACCGTAAGCAATGGAAATCATGCCTGTAATGGTAATCGCTACACGCCAGCCATGTTCCGCGCCAATAGTGGTAGCGATGATAGGTAATAACCACGCAGCACCTGCTGAACCGAAGTTACCCCACCCGCCGTAAATACCTTGTGCAATACCCGTTTGGCGTGCCGGAAACCATTCACTAATCAAACGGATACCAACCACGAAACCCGCGCCAACCATACCTGCTAATAAGCGGGTTAATGCCAGTTGTTGGTAATCCTGCGCCATTGCAAAGAAGACGCTGATGATCCCACCGAGGATCAAAATTCCCGCAAACATAATGCGCGGACCAAAACGGTCAACCATCATCCCCACCACAATACGCGCAGGAATGGTCAAAGCAATATTCAAAGTCAGCAATAATTTAGCTTGTAGGTCAGTTAGTTGTAGCGATTCACGAATGAATGGCATCAAAGGTGCGTGTGCAAACCACACCATGAAACTGACAAAGAATGCAAACCAACCCAAGTGCAGGGTGCGGATATTCGCCTTGGAAAAATCCAAGAGATTAAACCGCTCAGTTTGATTGTTATCCATTCAATTACCTCAAAACACAAATGCTAGAAACAAAAAAGCCCTGACACCGACCTATCTGTTACGGAGGCTTAACAGATAGCTCAATATCAGGGCTGCTTTACCCATGGTATTCGCACATTCATTGTGCGGAAAAGAAGGCTTTTAAACAGTGCATTCATCGTTAAATGCACCAACAAAAATGACTATGCAAAATTAGTGCCAATTTTTCTTTGGTGTTTAATCAATGAATTAACCGCAAAATAGCCGATTAACTGCACTAACAATGTGATTACTAGCATGTAATAGCACTTTTATAGCGCACCCTGATTACTGTCGTTTAATAAACACTCACTCACTCATTACTATTCTGCACTATGATGCAGCGCACCAATTTAGTTCCTAAGCATGAAAAACTGTGCACATCAAAATGCTGGTCACTTAACAAAAAACAGCATCTATATGTTTTTAAAGAGTTTATTTTATTTGGCACAGCATTTGCTTTTAAAAAGTAAGCGCAGTCAACGGCGACTGCACTGAAGACTCTTTATTGAAGTGATTCCTCCTCTTCCAGCTCGTGCGACGTAGTGCGGGTACTTTGGGTAAAGATGCCCTGACTTCTGTTGGACTCTCCTCGTCAACAGGTGTCAGGGCTTTTTTTTTGGCTTGAGCAGAGCTGAAACAGGCGAGACAAATTGACTGAGGTTCTTTATGACTGACACGAAAAAACCGGGTACACCAAACAATTCCAATACCATCAATACGGACCGTCGTAGCTTCTTGCTGAAGAGCGGTTTGTTGATGGGGGCTGGCTCTATCATGGCAGCAGTTCCAGCGGGTGTGCGTAATGCGGCTTGGGCGGCGGGTTCTGACAAACCAGAAAAAACCGAAATCAAAGTGGGTTTCATTCCGTTGACCGACTGTGCCAGTGTGGTCATGGCGAATCTGAAAGGTTTTGACAAAAAATACGGCATTACCATTACGCCGAGTAAAGAAGCATCATGGGCAGCGGTGCGTGACAAGCTCACCAATGGCGAATTGGATGCTGCACACGTTTTATACGGTTTGATCTACGGCGTACAAATGGGGATCGGTGGACCACAAAAAGACATGGCAAACCTGATGACTTTGAACCGTAACGGTCAAGCCATCACCCTTTCCAAGCAATTGAATGAAAAAGGCGTAACCGACGGTACGTCCTTAGCCAAATTCATGAAAGACAATCCGCGTGAATACACCTTCGCGCAAACTTTCCCAACCGGAACACATGCCATGTGGTTGTACTACTGGTTGGGTAGCTTGGGTGTAAACCCAATGAAAGACGTAAAAACCATTACCGTACCGCCGCCGCAAATGGTTGCCAACATGCGTATCGGTAACATGGATGGTTACTGTGTGGGCGAACCGTGGAATGCACGCGCCATTGCCGACAAAATCGGTT
Organism: uncultured Thiothrix sp.; assembly: GCA_964617055.1. Taxonomy (GTDB): domain Bacteria; phylum Pseudomonadota; class Gammaproteobacteria; order Thiotrichales; family Thiotrichaceae; genus Thiothrix. Next base: position 50,216 of record CAZTUZ010000001.1, on the reverse strand, counting down.
TCACTGCTGAAACCACGCAAGGTATCTGGAAAGACCACCCTGAAAAAATCCTTGGCACGACAGCAGAATGGGTTAAAGCCAACCCGAACACCGCCCGCGCCTTGATTTCTGCGGTGTTGGAAGCGTCCAAATACATCGACGACATGGCAAATCGTGGTGAAGTGGCAAAAGCGATTTCCGACAAAGCTTATGTCAACACCACACCAGACGTTATCGAAGGCCGTATGAAAGGTGAATACGACAACGGTATCGGCAAAACCTGGAAAGACGACAACTACATGAAATTCCACGCCAATGGCGATGTGAACTTCCCGTACTTGTCTGACGGCATGTGGTTCTTAACCCAACACAAACGTTGGGGCTTGTTGAAAGATCACCCTGATTACTTGGAAGTGGCGAAAAAAGTCAACCAAATCGAGTTGTACAAACAAGCAGCCGAAGCGGTGAAAGTCGCTGTACCCAGCAGCGATATGCGCGAATCCACACTGATTGATGGTGTGAAATGGGACGGCAAAGACCCGAAAACTTACGCAGATAGCTTCGCAGTTAAGGCGTAATTCCCCTATCCCAACCCATCCCCCGCATGAAAGGGGATGGGTGTAAAGAGCAAGATGGGAACACCGCTTAAAGCGGAGGAATCCCCTCAGGAGTTTTCATATGTGGAAAGAACGTTTACTTGGGTGGTCAGCCCCTGTACTGGGCTTGGTGTGTTTTATTTTGTTGTGGTCGTTGGTTTCTGCCAGTAATCAACAATTACCAGGACCTGGCCCGACATGGGATGCGGCAGTCGAATTATTTAAAGACCCGTTTTACCAAAACGGCCCCAATGACCAAGGAATCGGTTGGAACATTCTGAACTCGCTTGAGCGTGTCGGCATTGGTTTTGGCATGGCAGCACTGATCGGGATTCCCGTTGGTTTTGTGATTGGTCGCGTAAAGTTCTTCAACGATATGCTGTCACCGATTATTAGCTTGTTGCGTCCGGTTTCACCATTGGCTTGGTTGCCGATTGGTTTGCTGGTGTTCCAAAAAGCTGAACCCGCTGCCATTTGGGTGATTTTCATTTCCTCGATTTGGCCGATGATTATCAATACGGCGGTTGGGGTAGAGCGTATTCCACAGGATTATTTAAATGTGGCACGGGTATTGAACCTGTCCAAATGGAAAATGTTCACCAAAATTTTATTACCTGCCACCTTGCCTTATGTCATGACGGGGGTTCGTCTGGCGATTGGTGTGGCATGGTTGGTTATCGTGGCGGCAGAAATGCTGACAGGTGGTGTGGGTTTAGGTTTCTGGGTTTGGGATGAATGGAACAACCTGAAAGTCGAACACATTATCATCGCTATTTTTGTCGTCGGTCTCGTCGGGCTACTGTTAGAACAACTTCTGCTGCTGTTAGCCAGCCGCTTGAGAACTGAGTGAGGTTTATTATGGACTCTACAAAATACGTCCAGCTTGAACACGTCAACATGATCTTCAACACCAAGAAAGGCCCTTTTCAAGCGTTGAAGGATGTCAACCTGAACATTGCTGAAGGTGAGTTCATCGCCCTGATTGGTCACTCTGGTTGCGGTAAATCCACGGTGTTGAACATTGTCGCAGGATTGTTAAATCACACCGATGGTGTGGCTTTATGTGCGGATCGCGAAATCAAAGGTCCAGGTCCAGAACGCGCGGTCGTGTTCCAAAACCACTCGCTGTTACCGTGGCTGACCTGTTTTGATAATGTGTACTTGGCGGTTGACCGCGTATTCGGCAGAACCGAAAGCAAAGCGGATTTGAAACGCCGTACCCATGAAGCCTTAGCAATGGTGGGTTTGAGCCATGCAGAACACAAATTCCCCAATGAAATTTCTGGCGGGATGAAACAACGGGTCGGTATTGCACGCGCGTTGGCAATGGACCCGAAAGTCCTGTTGATGGATGAACCGTTTGGCGCATTAGATGCTTTAACCCGTGCGCATTTGCAAGACGGGTTAATGAAAATCACCGCTGCCACCAAAAAAACCGTCATTATGGTCACGCATGACGTTGACGAAGCGGTATTGCTATCTGATCGCATTGTGATGATGACCAATGGTCCGGCGGCAACGGTGGGTGAAATCCTGCATGTGGATTTGCCACACCCACGCAACCGTTTGGCTCTGGCGGATAACCCACAATACAACCATTACCGTGCGGAAGTTTTACGTTTCTTGTATGAAAAACATGCTCATAAGGATGCTTCTTCTACACCCGTGGCTAAACCTAAAGCGGATACGGAAGCCAGCGAACCTGCGGCGAATGTTGTGGAGTTAAAAAAGCCTGCCAAAGCTGCTTAAGTTTTCTGCGAAGTTACAGCATTAAAACTGCTGCCTTTTTGCCCTGCTCACCATCTTGTGAATGGGGCTTTTTTTTGCCAGTTCGAGCCAATTCCGCACCATAAATCATGGCTATCCAGCAACTTATCCAGTGGTTATAACCACTTTTCAGGGTGATTTTTCTCTACAGCGTCTAAAATGGAATAATACAATTCATTCACGTCGGGTAAGGGTCGAGTTGTTCTTGCTTGTGAGCGGGCTGAGTACAATCATCAGGACATAACAATGCTTAAAAAGATGCAGGGATTTTCGCGGGGCGAACATTGGCAGCAATGGTTACGCGCGAGTTTCATTTTACTGAGCTTTTGCCTAAGCACAGCAGTGCTTGCCGCGACACCGTTGGCGCATAAAACCCAAGAAGATGTTTTGCAGTGGGTGGATCAGTTCCAACCGAATAGCTTGAAGGCGGGGAAGGGGCTGGCTTTTTCGGCATTGATTGATGAATTAAACCTCAATCGTGTGGTGTATGTAGGGGAAATCCACGACCGTTACGATCATCACCTGACACAATTGGCTATCCTCAAAGCGTTGCACCAACGTAATCCGCGCCTTGCGATTGGGGTGGAATGGTTTCAGCAGTCTTTTCAGGGCGTGGTGAATGATTTCTTAGCGGGTAAAATCGACGAAGAAACCCTATTGCGGCGTACCGAGTATTTCGAGCGGTGGCGTTATGACTACCGCATGTTGCGCCCGATCATGGAATACGCCAAAGCTCACCAATTGCCTGTAGTAGCATTAAATGCGCCATCTGAGCTGACGCGCAAAGTATCCAAAGGTGGTTTGGAGGCGTTGAATGCGGCGGAACGGGCGCAATTGCCGAAACGCATTACCCCGCCAGACGATGCGTATCGCTCGCGGTTGGAGAAGATTTTTACCACACACGCGGCCAGTGAGAAAAAGCAGTTGAACAATTTTATGATGGTTCAGCGTATTTGGGATGAAACAATGGCGCAAAATATTACGCGCTTTTTGAACCCGAATCCGTCGTGGCGGATGGTCGTGTTTTCAGGGTCGGGTCATATCAGTTATGACGCGGGGATTCCACAAGATGTTGCCCAACAATTGCCACAAATTCGCCAAGCAACGGTGATCAGCAGCGATGCACGGGATGTGGAGCGTGATATGGTGGATTATGCGGTATTGACGCGCCCATTGAGTTTGCCGCCCACTGGTAAATTAGGGGTGTGGTTGGAAAATAAGGGCAAGTCCGTGGTGATTGGGGAAATGGCGAAAAACAGCGCGGCGCGTAAAGCGGGTTTGCAAACGGGCGATAAAATCCTCACTTTGGATGGTGTAATCATTCACAGTACGGCTGATTTAACCCTCGAACTTGCCCAGACACAGCCAGGGCAAGTGGTCAAAATGGCTATTGAGCGTAAAGGCAAGGAAAAACCGCAAGCCTACGATGTCACTTTGCATTAACTAACCCAGCAAACTACGCAACATCCATGCATTTTTTTCGTGGATTTGCATCCGTTGGGTTAATAAATCAGCGGTTGGCTCGTCGTGTGCGTCGTCCACGATAGGGAAGATGCTACGCGCTGTACGCACTACGGCTTCTTGACCTTGCACTAATTGACGAATCATTTCTTGCGCATTGGGTACGCCTTCTTCTTCTGGAATGGACGTTAATCGCGCAAAGGCACTATAGGTTGCTGGGGCTGGATAACCCAACGCGCGAATGCGTTCCGCGATTAAATCCACTGCTAGGGCTAACTCATTGTATTGCTGTTCAAACATTAAATGTAGGGTATTGAACATAGGGCCGGTAACGTTCCAATGGAAGTTATGTGTCTTGAGGTAGAGTGTATAAGTATCTGCTAGCAAAAGAGAAAGCCCATCCGCAATGGCATGGCGTTGTTCTGTCGAAATACCGATATTGATCTCCATGATGTTATCTCCGCTGCGTCTGTTATAACGTGTTGATGCGGTCAGTATACGCAGCCGTTGATCGTTCTGTGAATTTGATTATTTATCTCAGAACATCCGATATTTTCAAACAAAGAGGAGATTTTCATGCAAGCAGACTTTTGGCACGCCCGCTGGGAACAGAATCAAATCGCTTTCCATCAAGAGCAAATCAACGACTATTTGCAACAATTCTGGGATGCTCTACAGATTCCCACGACTGCTGAGCAACCAAGCCAAGTTTTTGTACCGTTGTGTGGCAAAACGCGGGACATGTTGTGGTTACAAGCGCAAGGTTATGCTGTTTTGGGGGTGGAACTTAGCCCGATTGCGGTGCGTGATTTTTTTGCTGAAAATCAATTAACGCCTACAATTACTAGCGTGGGAAGCTTTGAACGTTGGGAAGCGAATGGCTTGACCATTTTGTTGGGGGATTTTTTCGCATTAACAGCAAAAGACGTGGCGGAATGCCAAGCTGTGTTTGACCGTGCGTCGTTAATCGCGTTACCTCCTGCAATGCGAGCGGATTACGCACAACATTTGATGAAAATCTTACCTGATACTGCCCCTGTTTTATTGGTAACGATGGAGTACGAACAAGCCGAAATGAAAGGTCCGCCATTTGCGGTGCATGAAGGCGAAGTGCGTGAGTTATATGAGTCTGTTTACCAAGTGGAGTGTTTGTTAGCTTGTGATGCAATGGCGGAAAACCTGCATTTCCAAAAACGCGGTATGACGCAATTGACCGAAAAGGTGTACCGTTTACAGAAAAACTTATCATTATGATTTGTTAATTAATCGCTAACTACGCTAACTCCATCGGAAAAATAAGACTATTAATAGTCAGGGTTAGTATGCTCTGAGAGTAGAAACTAATTTACTGGGACGCAAATCCATACTGCATGGTCATTGCACAAACCCTCGTTTCAGTTTTGGATTGCTCAACAACCAACTGACTCTGCTATGGCAGAGTCGCTATACTAGTGAGTGCAAAGTAAAGCAATGAAAAACGTTCAGAAAAATGTCATTTTTTCGGGGGTAGGCTATATACTGCCTCTGATTGCGGCTCTCGCCACAATTCCTATTATGGTCAAATACTTAGGTATAGACTTATACGGTTTATATGCCATTTGTATTTCGATTGTGGGTTTCATGACGTTGGTGGATTTGGGTGTTGGGCAAACCATTGTGAAATACGTTGCCGAATACGAAGTTACCGAAAAACGTCATGAGATCAAACCGCTACTGGATATAGCTTTTCTAATCTATGTGGGCATTGGTTTAGTAACGGCGGGGTTGCTCTATGTCTTTTCTGCCGAATTGGGGCAATTATTTTATAATGTACCCGAAAGGCAAGCATTGGCACAGTCTGTCTTACACATGACAGCCATTGCTTTGTTTTTTAGTTACATTAATCAGTTCTTTATTAATATTTGCAAAGCGTATCACCGTTTTGATATTCCAGCTATTATTCAAAACGTAGGAAATCTTGGGGGGATTGTATTATCCACTACTTTGCTGATTATGGGATATTCAATTGTTGAAATCATGATTGGCTATATCGTTATTTATGCGGCTGGATTTGTTTTTGGTTATTTTTCATGTTTGAAAATATTACCACCAGAAGTCAAATTAGGGTTCTC
>CAZTUZ010000001.1:0-44292 GCA_964617055.1 uncultured Thiothrix sp. | reverse complement strand
AGCCGTATTTGAAAAAATCATTTCTTTTAGTTTTTATACCTTTATTAGTAATTTTACGGCATCTTTAACCACTCGGGCTGATAAATTAGTGATTGGTAGCGTGATTGGTACAGAGGCGGTAACATTTTACCAAATTCCTTATACCATTGCACAAATGGCCAATGGTATTATCCACACTTTAGTGCAAATCGTATTTCCACGCTTTAGTGAATTGGTTGGTTTAAATGATCACGATCGCTTACTCAGCCTCTACAAAAAAGTCACGCTGGCAATGTTATTCATTAGTATGCTAATTGGTGTGGCTTTAATTAGTGCGGGTGGTGAGTTTTTAAAGGTTTGGATATCCCCCGAATTTGCTGAAAAAGCCACCGTAACGTTGCAAATTATGGCAGTTTACTTCTTTTTGAACTCCAATATTGTGACCTCTTACTGGTTAATTCAAAGTAAAGGCAATGCAAAACTGATTGCTCTAATTTCGATCTTTGGCACAACCATTTATTTCATTGGCCTAAATTATCTAGGACAACACTTTGGTTATAACGGTGCTGCCATAGCATTGTTTATTATTTTAGTACCAGTGCCGATTTGGTTCTTCTGGGTACAACGCCATGTTGGGCATCCGTTTATCGAGTTTTTAGGCTGGTTAATCATGACAGGTCTTGTTGGTGGTTTATTTAGCTATTTATTACTGCAATTGAATCACTGGTTGGCAAATAGCTATCTTGCCATCTTTGTTGACGGTTTTATTATTTGTAGTTTGCTATTGGTTGCTGTGGTATACATGAAAAACAATCATCTATTATCACGTTAGTTATTGATTAAATAAGAAAAATAATTTCAAAATCTTATATTTGGAAAATAGTCCTAGCTGGCGAATGGTATTTAATACTATTCGCCATTTTTATTTTCTCACGGAAGTTTGCAAAGTTGGCTATACTCATGCTTAATGTATACATTTACACTATATTTATATTTTATCCTTAAAAAATTTTGCTGATGAAAAATGTAAAGAAAAATGTCGTTTATTCTGCTATTGGTTATATATTGCCGCTGCTTGCTGCATTAGTAACCATTCCAATCATGGTAGGGCATTTAGGGAATGATTTATATGGTTTGTATGCCATTTGTATTTCATTAGTGGGGTTTATGACTTTGGTTGATTTGGGGGTTGGACAAACTGTGGTGAAATATGTCGCGGAATACGAAGCCACAGAGCAGCGTCATGCAGTTAAACCTTTATTGGATATTGCTTTTCTGATTTATGTGGTTATTGGTTTTTTTGCAGCGGGTTTGTTATTTGGATTTTCAGGAAAATTAGGCTCGTTCTTTTTTGATAGCAGCGAACAGCAATTATTGGCAAAGTCAGTATTGCAATTGACCGCAGTGGCATTATTTTTCAGTTATGTGAATCAGTTTTTTGTGAATGTTTGTCGAGCTTATCACCGTTTTGACATTCCTTCTATTATGCAGAATGTGGGTAACTTAGGTGGTATTGTTCTTGCTAGTGTATTGCTATTAATGGGGTATTCTATTAAAGCAGTTATGTTAGGGTACATTATCATTTACAGTGCTGTTTTTATTTATGGTTATTTCAGTTGGCGAAGAGTAGTTCCCAATGAAATTACTTTAGGTATTGCGTTTGATAACGTGGTATTTAAGCAGATTTTGAATTTCAGTTCTTATACCTTTCTGGGAAATTTTACAAACTCTTTAACATCGCGTGGTGACAAATTATTTATTGGTAGTATTATTGGCGCAGAAGCGGTAACATTTTATCAAATCCCTTATACCATTGCACAAATGGCTAACGGTATTGTGCATACGTTGGTGCAAATTGTTTTTCCACGTTTTAGCGAATTGGTTGCTTTGGAAGAAGAAGAAAAGTTAGCTGCATTATACAAAACCGTTACGCAAGCCATGATGTTAATCAGTGGTTTTCTGGTGGTATTGCTCATTACAGTTGGCGATGATTTTTTAAGTTTGTGGTTATCAGCGGCATTTGCCACAAAAGCTGCATTAACATTACAGATCATTGCCATTTATTCGTTCTTGCAGGCAAATATTGTCACGTCCTATTGGTTAGTACAAAGTACGGGTAATGCTAGGCTAATCGCATTGATTTCTGTAGTTGGAGCGATTATCTATTTCGCGAGTGTTTATTACTTTGGGAAGGTCTTTGGTGATCATGGCGCGGCAGCAGCACTATTTGGATTATTAGTGCCTGTACCTATTTGGTTCGTTTGGTTACAACGTCACCTTGCGTATCGCTTTAGTGAGTATTTGCTATGGTTAGGTATGACAATTATTACTGTTTTGAGTATGATTTACGCGCTCAATAGATTAAATGACTATTTAGCTAATCCGTTATTGGCAATATTAGTTGATGGTGTTATCGCATCTGCTTTTCTGTTGGGTGGCTTTGGATTGTTATTCCAATTAGGACGCTTGAATGGTTTTATTGAACGCCATTCAGCATAATAGGCTTTTTGACCTGCTGGTGTTTATTTGCATGGATGGGTTATTGGTATTCTGCGTGCACTTGTTCAACGCGGTATTTTACTTTGTCAATAAACTCAGCCAGTTTCTGTTTTTTGCTAGGGTCTTCTACTTTTTCTAACAGGTTGTTTGCCATCGTAAAATCACCCAGCATGGCATAACCAGAGGCTAAGTGACAGGCAATACTTGAACGTGGTTCTGTCCCTTTGGGTAGGTCTTTCGCTAAATCATTTACGTCTTGTAGCACCTGTTGTGCGGCGATTTGATTACCAAATAATGCTTGTTCATTGGCAATGCGTATCATTAGATTTAAACGATCAGATAAATCTTTGATAGTGGAAGTTTTTTCTATTGCTTGTTGTAAACTTGCGCCTGCTAAATCCCATTCATCCAATAATAAATGCGCTTTACTGATCGTGCCTAAGATTAACGCTTGTTGTGTTGTGTCGCTACTTTGTGCTAGTTCGTTTTGAATGTGTGTAATGGTTTCGCGAGCTTTATTGTGTTGGGCGTGTTGTAATTGCCATTCCGCAATATCCAGTTGTAATAAGGTGCGTGGATAGGCTTCTTTCACTTGGTCAATAATCGTATTAGCTAGGTCAGATTCATCCAGCTTTAATAATTGTTGAATGCGGCGGCGGTTTTCAGCGTGCTGGTCTTGGGTAATTACAAAACGTGGTGGCACGATTTTATAGCCTTCTATTTCGTGAATAGCGGCTTGAGAGGTTTCTTCGTGGATATGACGTGTTTTTACCGCTTCTGGATTCGCAGGCGGTTGGTCATCGGTTTTAAGTGCCGTGGTGATTTTAATTTGACGGGTTGGCTGGTCGGTCGTACTGGTGCTGCTATTATCGGGGGTTGGGGGATCAACACTGACATCTTTGACCAACGCTTGTGCTTTTTCCATTGCTTCGTGTAGGCGTTTTTTGGCGGCTTCTTCCTGTGCGACTTTTTCCGCTGCGGCTTTGGCTTCCATGTCGGCGATTTCTTCTGGGGTGAGTTGGTTGTGATAATACAAAACCCCTAGCATCAACGACAGCGCGGTGGCGAATCCTATGACCCACGGTAGTACGGGTTTGTCTTCTTTGACTGTGCCGAGTTTGCGTCGAGCTTCTTCGCGTAAGAGCGTTTCTTCTTCCTGTTTGGCACGCTCTAGTGTTTCACGGATGCGTTGCGCCCTATCCATGTCCTGTTTGTGTCTTTCGTCTTCGAGAATGGCATTGCGGCGTTTTTTGAGGTGATAACGTTCACCCACAATGCCGCACCGTTCACAAGCGTCCAGTCTGCCGCTGTTTTCCTTGAGTTTGGGTTGTTGATGTCCACAAGCGGGGCATTGGTAAATGGCAGTGTCAGTAGCTTCGCTGGGTTCTTCTTTGGCGAGTAACTGTAGGGTGGGGCGCATTCCGCATTGGACATCGAGTGTGGCTAATTGTTCGACAATAGCGCGTGCTTGTTCTTCGGTTAAACATTCACAAACTGCTGTCATGCCATTGTTGAAAAGTAAGGCTTCTGACAGTTTAAACTCTAAGCGCGGGTTGTCATCATCCCCTAATAAGGTGAGTATGTCACGCACTAGCGTCTCTTCCGATTTGGTGGAATTGTTTTCCTCAATAAACAGGTCGAAAAGTTGTTCTGCCATAACCTCTGCCCGAGTTTTTATTTTTTATCCGATTATCGCGATAACGGTAAGGTTAGGGGCTAGGGGTTAAGCTGTAAACAGTTCGCTGATAAACGCGCCAATACCGTCTAAATATTTGGCATAATTGCAGGCTTATTGTTTGTCTGTCGTGCGATGGTTGCATTGCTTTGTGTGACAATCACAACGTGTTGGGGGTTGTGTTGGCTCGGGAACAAGGTCAATTCCTCCTTCGTGCCACGGGTTACAACGCCCAATACGCCGTATAGCTAACCAGCTACCGCGCATTGCGCCGTGTTTTTGAAGGGCTTCGTGCGCATAATGTGAGCATGTGGGGTAAAAACGGCAGTTACTGCCTAGCCACGGGCTAATAACCAGTTGGTAAAAACGAATCACTAATATCAAGAACGTTTTCAATGTATTTTCCTTCTGGGAGGTTTGAGTCGGGAATTTTGCACGCGCTCTGCACACGATTTCCATACCTTGCTCACGGTTTCTCCATTATTACGTTTTATAGTTGATAGTGAGAATTAACCGCAAAATAGGAGCAAACCGTATGCAACATTGGCGTTTCTACGCGAAATTCGCAGCAATAGCATTCATTATGCTGTTATTACTGATTCCGCAGGCATTTATTTTCAGTGTGGTTCAAGAACGCGAAGGGTGGCGCGAACAGGCTTATCAAAGTATTGGGCAAAGTTGGCCGCGTGAACAGACGCTTGTCGGGCCATTACTGGTGTTGCCTTATCAGGTCGTGCGTTTGAGCAAGGAACGTGTCGTTGATGCCAAAGGTAAAGAGCGGGAAGTGGTTGGTGAAGAATGGGTTCAATCGAGCGTGGTTTTAATGCCGCAACACTTAAACATCTCCAGCCAGTTGGAAACCACCTTGCGTCACCGTGGGATTTACGCTGTGCCAGTTTACAGTAGCCAATTGCAGGTTAAAGGTGCGTTTGATCCACAACAAGTGGTTGAAGCGATTGCTCGTGTGCAAAGTGAACAGGTGCAATGGGGTAAGCCGTATTTGTCGGTTGCAGTGAGTGATCAACGCGGCATTGTCAATGCGCCGACTTTGCAATGGGTGACAGGTGCTGTGCCATTCCAACCTGGTAGTAATTTAAAAGGCAATGAGATGGAAGCGGGAATGCACGCATTGTTGCCTGTCTCCAAGCCGCAGGAACTGACTAATCTAGCTTTCCAGTTTGATTTGAGCCTAAATGGTATGCGCGGTATGAACTTCGCGCTGTTATCGCGCGACACACAAATACGGCAGAGCGCGAATTGGGCAAGCCCTAGCTTTATGGGAGATATGCTGCCTTCAGAGCGCAAAATCACCGCCACGGGGTTTGATGCGGTATGGCAAGCATCGGCTTTTTCTGTGAATGCCAATGAGGCGTTGGAACAATGCCAACGTGGTGATTGTGGGAATCTGACCAAACATACGGTCGGCGTGAATTTGATTCAACCCGTGGATGTCTACCAACAAGCCGAACGCAGCGTGAAATACGCTTTGTTGTTTATCGTCTTGACGTTTGGGGTATTGATGCTGTTTGAACTGCTGAAACGTTTGCGTATTCATCCAGTGCAATACACGCTGGTGGGTTTTGCCTTACTGGTATTTTACTTGCTATTAATTTCTTTATCCGAACACATGGCGTTTATTATGGCTTACGCGCTGGCTGCAAGTGCAAGCACGGGATTATTAACCTTGTATTTCGGTGCGATTCTTCGCAGTCGACGTTTAGGTTGGTCATTAGGTGCAGGATTAGCAAGTTTGTACGCTTTGCTCTACCTGATTTTGCAGGCGGAAGAAAATGCATTATTAATGGGAAGCTTATTGTTATTCGTTGTATTAGCGGTGTTGATGTTGGGTACTCGCCATTTCGACTGGTACGCACTCATGGGGAAAACCACGGAAAATCAGTCTAATAGTGGGTCTGCACAAAATCTGCAAAAAACTTCCTTGGTATCTCCATAGAATGTGAACATTACATTCACATTTAGCGAGTAATCTCCGTAGCTGACACTACTCACCGAACCGAGAAGCTGAGATATGAAAACAATAATCTCTTTGGTAATGTCAGTTTGCTCGGTGGGTTTTATAACCCCGGAAACTCACCGGATTCCAACCGATTTCGCGACACGGGTTGGTTGGAATCCTGAATTTTCCCGCCTTTTGCCAATCATTCATGGCAAATCAGTGATGACAAACTTACGTTTCTTGCTGTGCTTTGTTTTCGTGCACATGCGCAATTGCGCTAAAATATTTTATAGTAATGTTTATAAATTTTATTGAAACGGCTAAGTTATGAATAAGCACATCCTTATTGCTGATGATGATCCCCATATTCGTGATGTACTCAGTTTTGCTTTAGAAAAAGCTGGAATGCAACTGACCTTGGCGGAAGATGGGCGACAAGCTTTGGATTCCTTTCGCAGTCAAACCGTGCGCCAACAAGCGGCTGATTTGATCGTGCTCGACATCAATATGCCAGAATTGGACGGTTTGGAAGTGTGTCGAGAAATTCGTAAGTTTTCCGATGTACCGATTTTATTTTTGTCATCGCGTGATGATGAAATCGACCGGATTCTGGGTTTGGAAATCGGCGGCGATGATTACGTCACTAAGCCGTTTAGCCCGCGTGAATTAGTCGCACGGATCAATGTTATTCTCAAGCGTACCCAAGCGACAGCGCGAGTGTTAGAACCTGTGGCGACTGAGCTGCGTCATGGTAAGTTGAGTATTCAGCCGGAACAACACACGGCAAGCTGGCAAGGGCAGGAAGTGAATTTAACAGCGACGGAATTTGCCATGTTGCAGATGTTTGCTCGCCAGCCAACGCGTGTTTTTAGTCGTGATAGCATCATGGATAGTGCTTATGACGGCAATGTGTATGTGAGTGATCGTACAATCGACAGCCACATTCGGCATATTCGTCAAAAATTCGCGGAAGTCGGCTGCGAAAATGTTATTGAAACTGTGCATGGCGTTGGGTATAAATTGGCAACATGCCGATAAATGCTCGTTTACCATTACCGCGTAAAACTTTATTTCGCTTACGCACGATTTTATTAATTGTGATGTTGGCGGTATTAGCCTTGCCATTGGGGGGCTTGTACTTTTTCCGCATTTATGAAAACGAATTGGTGCAACAAACCGAATTAGAGCTGATTTCCCAAGCAGCGGTATTGTCCGCGACCTTTCGCCAGTTCGTGCGTGAAGCACAACATCAACCCGAACACGAAGCTTCACAACCCTATGGCTATGTTCAATTTTCGCCAGTATTAGGGGGGGGAGCGTGACGCTGTATACACTGCCAGCTCATCACGACTACCAAGCGATGCGGCATTGGCGTACATGCCTGTCGTGCCGCGTTTGGATTTGATTGAGGCGATTGCTCCGCCGCGCCCGCAGGCGTTTCCTCCGATGAAAGCAGTGGATGCTGTCGCCAAACAAGTGGGGGAACGCATGGGCGCGATTATGCGCGATACGCAAGTCATTACCTTGTCGGGAATGCGTTTGTTGGACATGAATGGTACGGTTATCGCAGGGCGGGAAGAGGTGGGGTTATCTTTAGCGCGGATTCCTGAAGTTAAACACGCTTTGCATGGGGAATACGCTAGTGTAATTCGTCAACGAATTTCGGATGAACCGCCGCCGCCGTTGTATTCGATCAGTCGCGGCACGCACATTCGTGTGTTTGTGGCATTCCCGATTGTCGAGCAGGATCGTTTACAAGGTGTGGTGTACCTATCACGCACACCGACCAATATTATCAAACACTTGTATGAAAATCGTCAGGCGGTATTTTTTGCTACCTTAATCTTGTTGGTATTGGCTGTTTTGTTGATTTTGTTTGTGTCGTCGACCATTTCACGCCCTATTCGGGAATTGTTACGCCAAACTGAACGGGTACGCCAAGGTGAACAACGCGAAGTGGCGGCGATTCAAAATCCAGTGACGGAAGAAATCGCCCAATTGTCAGAAAGTTTTGCGGGTATGTCCCAAGCGTTGGCGGAACGTTCGGATTACATTCGCCGTTTTGCCACTCACGTTTCGCATGAGTTTAAAACGCCATTGACTTCCATGCAGGGGGCGTTGGAATTGCTGCATGATCATTTGGATTCCATGCCGCCGGAACGCTCCATACACTTTATTAACAATCTATTAGCCGATACCCAACGTTTGAAACAATTGGTCACACGTTTATTGGAATTGGCGCGAGCGGATTCGTTAGAGCCGAATAAACAGACCAGTAGTTTGCCCGCTGCTTTTCGGGGTTTGCAAAATCGTTACCACGAACGCGGTTTGGAACTGCATTTTGCCACGCCATTGCCCGAAAGTCGGTTGGCAATTGCCCCCGAAACGTTGGAAACGGTGTTGATTAACCTGCTGGATAATAGTCTGCAACATGGCGCACAACACCTGCAAATTCGGGCGTTATTGCATGAAAAATGGGTGCAGTTATCGCTACATGACAATGGCGAAGGCATTTCTCCCGCGAATCGCGACAAGATTTTCACACCGTTTTTCACCACCAAACGCAGCCGTGGCGGCACGGGTTTGGGTTTGGAAATCGTGGTTTCGATTTTGCGTGCCTATGGCGGCAGCATTCGTTTGGGCGATGCACAAATAGGGGCTGAGTTCGTATTGGAACTGCCCCTCGACAAAACCGATAGCAAAGAGCGTTAAGGTTTGGGCTTAATGGGTGTAATCACCACGCGGCGATTCGCTGCCCATGCTTCTTCGTTGTCGCCTTCCACCAGCGGTTTGCGTTCGCCATAAAAACGCAGGTCGAATTGCTCTTCATTCACCCCGCGATCCACCAAAAAATTGCGAATTGCCACTGCTCGCCGTGCTGATAATACTTCGTTGGCTTCAGCATTAGCACGTTGGTCAGTATGCGTTTCGATACGATAGCGGTAGTTCGGACACGCTTTCATATTGTCAGCGACTTTGGCCAAAATGCCACTTTTGGAACGGCTAATGTTCGCCGCTGCTGTAGGAAAAATTTCGGCGTATAACAAGACCGTGGTGTCACAAGTGAGGGTTGAGACGCTGTTTGTTTCACGAATTTCCACGGGTTGCGAGACCTGCATCAGTTCAGCAGGGATTGGAACAGCGACGGTTTTGGCTTCAGCCACGGCTGGGAGCTTGCTTTGTTTTTCCCGCCACGCTTTGTAATCTTGGTCGGCTTTTTGTTTGGCAACGATGAAATTGTCGACGGTTTTGAGTACCACTTCATTCAACCATTTGCCGATGTCTGAACAATCAGCGGTGTTATGGCCTTCCCCCCAAGTGCTTAACTTGTGGTTGAGCAAAGGATCACGCAATGTGGTTGCACCTTGGGAAAACGAAGTCCAAATGCTGGCTGTGCAACATTGTGAATTGTAGGCAACGCGCGGTTCGTCCTGTTTGAATGGGCCTAAATGTTTGGGATAAGTGGGGTACATGCTCAATTCTGGTTGCCCAGGGGTTTTTTCCATTTCTTCTTTGCTGAGCAAACGCATACCCGCAGCATTGAGGCGTTTAATAATGGTATTTTTTAAGTCGGCTTGCAGTTTGATATTTTTTTCTTTCGCGCCATTGAGTACTTCATCAAGGTTAATACTTACACCGGGTAAATCGTGTAGGGAAAGATTATTGGGTTGGTAATCTTCTTTTCCCAATACCACGGGTGTTTCACGGCAGGCTGGGTAAGTGCTTGTGCCATCGGGAGCAGGAATGGTTTGTGAGACATCGGGAAGGGTGGTGGTTTCGGGTTTTACGGTGTCCGCACTGTGTGCTAAGCCTGTACTGATGCCCAATGCCAACATCATCAACCAACGTTTGGGTGACATACTTATGCCCTTCGTTATTGTTGTTCATGTGGTTCAGATTAACGCTGCGTTTATCCGATCGCAATTGACTTCCGATAAATGTAGGTCAAGAATCCACACATAATGTATTTAATTTGCAGTCTAAAGAATCTAATAATGATGCTGCACAGACCCTGAATTAGCGTGCAGGTGGGCATTAAATCCTGTGCATTCAATACCCTGACAAAAATGCCGCAATTAACCCATTTTAAGCGTGTAAAAAAACTGATAATTGGTCAATAAATCGCTGAACTTTTCGACACCAGCTACGTCATAACTACGATAACAATGGACTGACATGGCGAGGATAATGCTATGAATAAAAAACCACTCTGGCTGTTGACAGCTCTCACCATTTTCATGATGGGGTATTGGATTCCCGAAGATCGTCACGTTCCCGTTGAAGGCGCGAAACCCTACGACTGGAATGCTGCTGCATTTGGCTACAAAGCGGGCGGAATGAACGTACAAAAAGGCATCAATATTTTTGCCCACAAAGGCACGCCCGTCGAAGCCACCACCAGCGGTTTGGTGCTCTACCGCGAAAATGACCCTAACGGCGACAATTCGGTCTGGGTTTTGGGCGCGAAATGGCGTTTACACCATTATGCGAATCTGGCGGAAGTCGATGTCAAACCTGCAACGTGGGTGAAAACTGGCGAAAAAATCGGTACAGTCGGCGTACCAGAAAGCGCGGTCGCGCGTCCACCGAATCTGTATTATTCAATCCGCAGTTTGCCGCCACAAGTATCTGAATGGAAACCCAAACAAGCACTGGGTTTGGATCAGGTGTTTTACATTAATCCGCACGAGTTTTTAACGTCGTATCAAAATGACGGCGGTGTGGACAATCATGAATCTCCTACACCAACTTCTACGGTGGAGCAAAATACACCTACCACTACCACACACTAAGCAACAGTGAATGAGTTTGCGGTCGACGCGTGCAACTGCTCGCGCACGACCATCAATGCAAAACCCAGCAAATTCAAACCAGGCCAGCTTTGCGGGTATGATCAGTGGTTATAAAGCATCAAGATCATATGGCATCTAGCTTGCCTCGGTTAAATAGTCTTGGTAAGCGTTTTCCATTGCATCGAAATCAATAGCATTATCTGTGGCAATGGCTAACCCATAGGTTTTAGCGACAATAAAATGAAAGTAATCAAACTTATGTTCGCTGCGCGTTGCGGTATTTCTTAATTTTCTATCACGGTGACGGCAATAGCGAAAAAACCTTTCAGCCGTATGACCAATTTCACTATCAATCGCAATGGATTCTAATCTTTCTAAAATGCTTTTGATCTTCGTATGTTTTTCGCTATCTAACCACGGAATGCCGCACAACACCTCATAAGTAATCATGGGGGTAATCGCAAAACTATTGCTTTGATCTTGTAATAATTCGCGCAATCGGATTTTAGCTTCAGCTTGTTCTTTATCATAGGCTTTAATCAGCAAATCGGCATCTAATAAATATTTCATTAGTTCAACAACTCCAATAAAGCCTTTTTCACATCTTGTTGTTGTGCTGCCGACATCTGTTCCGTCTTTAGTTTATTCAGATCAATACCAAATGCTTGGCGCAGTAAATCAATAATGGTTACTTTACTGGGGTTATCAATCTTGTGGGTACGCACTACATCATCCGCATCACGACGCAGTTCATAAGCTTCACCATCCTCCAATTGGCTCAGTACCAAAGGCGAATGCGTAGCAATGAAGAAAATAGTGTTCGGGAAAAGTTTTTTGAGCGTTGGAATGATTTTAACCTGCCATTCCAGATGGAGGTGACTCTCGATTTCGTCGATTAGCCAAATACCAGATACTTGTCTAGAGTCTTTTTCTTTATTAATATCTTGACTGTATTTTGATATTATCTGTGTAACTATTTTGAAAATAGAGATAAAGCCAGTGCTTAGCTCTGACAATTCTTTCTCTTGATTGTTTACTTTTAAAAAGATTTTATTATCTTCATCAACTTCCAGAAAACTTGCGTCGTAGCTGCAATCTACGTCGTGTAAACATTGAAGCAATGTTTTTAAATATTTCTCTCGGTTGTTTTTTGATCTTTGGAATACACTGGATAAGTTTGCACTTTCTATTATCCAGTTTCTAATGTCAAAATCATCTTTTTGTGTGTTTTCTTGTGATTTCAGATTCTTAAAGTGTCCTCTATTATTGGCAGGAATTAGGTCATAGCGTGGAAAAATATTAATTTCGTCAAATGCATTATTATCAAGATTCACTCTAATACTTTTTCCATGCATACTTTTTATGTAGTAGACCAATTCTTCTAATAACTTGGTTTTGCCTACGCCATTTGCACCAATAAAGACGTAAGCGTGTTTATTGGGTTCGAGGTTGAGTTCGATTGTGCCAACACCTTTTACATTTTCGAGGCGTAGGTGCGTTAAATCCAGCATTTATCTGTACTCCATTGCGAGAACCATTCCTGCTAGTTTAGCAGAAATGGTTCTTGAGGTATTAAGCGCGCTTACTCCGTTCGCGCACGGTGTCAAAACTATCATCCACCAGTAATTCGCCATTGCGGAACACGGGGCGCAGTAAATCGGTTTGCTCATGTAAGGCATCGGCACGGATAGTCTGCACGCCATTCGTACCTTGTACCACGGCGAGCCGTCCGCGTTTGGAATGTTTGCCGACATCGGTGACGGGTTGTTTGTACACGTCGCGCCATTGCCCGTCGATTTGCATGGCGGAGGCTTTCATGGCGAAACTCAAGGTATCGCGGTTGACCTGTTGCAGCAAGCCGCCGCCCATGCCGAACGCAACATTTTCGGTGGAAAATCCGGCTTGTTGGATGCGTTGCAAGATCACGCCAATGGAATCGACATCCACGCCATCGCCTTGAATCACGCGCACGCAATCGTTCAACACGATGTAACCTTTGCGGTTCACGCGCCCCCCGAAAGCGGCATACAAGCGTTGCAACACATCGGGCACGACGACTTCAGGCACGCCAGAATCGGGGCGAATCACCACGGTTGCACCGCTGTTTTGCACCTGTTCGCGCAGTTGTTTGCCCCAGATTTCGGAAACCGCGTGGTAAATGTCGTAGGAATCCGACACCACCGCCACGAGTTTGTGAGGCTGGGCGAATTGTTGCAGCATATTGGCGTAGGCTTGGCTTTCGCCGTCACGTCCCCACGCGGTAATGGTGGAATGTTCCGCAGCGGGAATCGAAAACCCTGCCATGTCCGCGCCGTAAAAACGCCGTGCCGCGAGCAATCCCGCCACCGTATCCGTGCCCATGAAATTCACCAAATGCGCCATGCCACCGAGCGCGGCGGATTCTTGCGACGACACGCCCCGCGCCCCGAAGTCGTGCAATTTGAACGGCAATTGCACTTCTGGTGCGTCGCAAGTGGCGTGCAATGCAGCGCGTAACTGCTGTTTCACCTGCCATGACAGTGTGGCGACGCTGGTTGGATACCACACCGCTCGCAACAAAGCCGTTTCAATGTATGAAGTCAGCCAAAACACGCGGGGGTCGGTATTATGCACTTGCACCAGAGCATTGCCCGTTGGCACGACTGAACCTTCAGGTAATGCACTGATTTCCAATGGTAAAAACCCACCGTGCTGCTGCACAAGGTATTCCCAATCAGCACGATTAAACGGCACGCCATGCGCGGCAAATAGCGCATCGGCTTCGTCAATGTCCGCCAGCGTAATCGGTTTGAGTAAGTAGGCTTTGAGAAAGGCTTGCAAGCCGAAAAACACGCTGTGCGTAAAGCGTCCGCCGCGTGCTTCGATGTACGACGACACCACCTGCGTCCCCTTGGGGTATTGCAAAAAATGGCTGGCTTTGTAGCTATCGGTGTTCAGAATCAGGTTATCGGTAAACATAGGAAATCCTCCTGTGTTGAATAAAACGCCAGTCTATCCAGCGTCTGGTAGGGAGATGGGGCTAACCCACCATCGTCTTAATGATTTGAAAGTGATCTTCAAATAAACGTTCGGGATCAAGATCGCCCAACGCCACCCAAAAAGCCTGCTGTGCGTCATCGCCGCCTTTGACTTTGGGTAAACCGTTCGCATCGGGCTTGAGTTCAATCAAAAACGCATGGGTAATGGTGCGTCCGCGTGCCGAACGGTACGGGTCGTCGAATACTTGTTCCTTGACAATCGAACCCGCCAACACGGGTGCGGGGACTTTAATGCGCGTTTCCTCCCGCAATTCCCGAATCACCGCATCGCGTAATTTTTCGTGCGGGTCGAGAAATCCGCCCGGTAATGCCCATTGTCCTTTACCAGG
Organism: uncultured Thiothrix sp.; assembly: GCA_964617055.1. GTDB lineage: Bacteria > Pseudomonadota > Gammaproteobacteria > Thiotrichales > Thiotrichaceae > Thiothrix. Next base: position 30,022 of record CAZTUZ010000001.1, on the reverse strand, counting down.
GCGGGCTTTGCGTTCGATCAGCAGAATGTGTCCGGCTTGCACCACCACTGCATCCACGGTGACGAACGTCGGCGCGTAGGGTGCGGCTTCCCAACCTTTGCGGTACTGGCGCACGAATTCCCATTCGCCTGCAATGTGTTGGAACAGGTCGGTTTGGCGGAACGCTGCCAACCAATCCTGTACTGCTGCGGGTACGTCGTCGGCATTCGGTAATGCGCCGTGCTGGAAATAATGCTCGCGCAAGGGAGTCGACGATAAACCGCGTACATTGTCCACCGCCACCGATTGCCATTGCGGGAACATCGACAAGTAATACGACGAATGGTCTTTATTGTGCCCAATCAAACCAATACGCGGCGCGGCACTGCCAACTTTGGGCGGGAAACGGCAAGTAATGCCATGCACGCTTTGTTGCACGCGGGTAATCCAGCCTTGCTCGTTGTAGGTTTCATCCAATAATGGCGCAATGATTAAGCGTTCGGCGGCGTGTGGGAAGGCGGATTGAATGCACTGTTGGCGTTCGGCGAATGTCCACGGATTGCGCAAAGTGCGCGGCTGGCAACTCGACCCCACTAACACAATCACCCGTTCGGCACGCGCTAGGGCGGTGTCGATCACGGCTTGGTGTCCGGCGTGAAATGGCTGAAAACGCCCAATAAAGACGAGAAAATCAAAATCGGCTTTGCTCATGTCAGTAAGCTCCTTACTGAAAATGGTTGACCCGAGTCTATCGCGGATTTGCTTTATTAAATGCCTGTTTTGCTTGGCTGTCAATAACCGAAGAGCAGTCACTGGCTGTAGGTCGGGCTTCAGCCCGACAATCTCCTCGGAAATGTCGGACTGAAGTCCGACCTACGAGGCTATAGCTCATGCTTGACCTAGAACCAGACGGAAACCGTAGTCGCTGCCACGGATAACGGGCGCGCCGTTGAGGCGGTAAGCGGAGCGCAAGCCCCGCGCGTAGAAGAACCACGAGCCGCCGCGCAACACACGACGACCTGCGTCGCCGCCACTACCTGCACTGCCATCTGTTGGGGTATGTTCATAACTGTCCCATGTGTCTTGACACCATTCCCACACATTGCCGTGCATTTGGTACAAACCCCACGGGTTGGGCGTGAAGGATTTAACTGGCACGGTTTTTTGCCGATATTCACCTTTGCTACCACCTCCCTCATAGGTGTAATCACCGTCGTAATTGGCTTGGTTGGGTGAAATGCTATTGCCAAAGGAAAAAGCGGTCGTTGTTCCTGCGCGACAGGCGTATTCCCACTGCGCTTCGCTCGGCAGTTGCACTACCATGTCCGGTACAACGTCATTGGCGCGTTGCAGGAATAATTGCACATCATCTCAACTCACTTGCTCGACAGGGTTTTGCAGATCGTCAGTAAAATAGGCGGGATTATTGCCCATCACCGCTACCCACAGGGCTTGAGTACAGGCAGTATCCGCCAACCAAAAGCCCTGCTGAAAAGTAACGCGGTGTTGGGTTTCATTATCATAACGCTGTGGCTCGGATTGCGGCGAACCCATCAGAAAACTCCCCGCCGGAATCCAGCGGCAACGCTGTGTTACCCCAAACAGCACCAAATCCGCGTAACGCCCGTACTGGTCTTGCCCCGATTGACTCGCCCAAGCAACATCGTCCTTACTCATAAAAAGCCCTGTGCTAGAAACAACAAGACTTTATATAGCAGAATATACGGTGGCAGAATAGCAGACAGCTTTAAAGATCGCAGTTTGTATTACGCGACCTTTGCATTTCAAGAGCAAGCGCAACGCGATGATTTACACAATGCCGTATCACCTGTGTACAACGTTGGTTTACTGGATTTTTTAATGCGTGATGACAAAGATGCAGTGATTTATAATCTACAATTTAAAACAAGCCGTAATCGGGTACTATATTTTGAAGCATTACCGCGATTTGAAAAATTCCAACGACACTGCGCGATTAGAAGGCTTACACCCAGCAACCGTGCAAACGTTATTAGCCCAACCCCGCACATCCTAGCCCCTTCCCCACCTGCGTGGGAAAGGGTTGAGGAATCATCACGGGACGAACGTCACAACTTTCCAACCTACAGGGCGAATGCTGCCGTCCGACAGCAAGATTTTCTCGCTGGCAGGCATTTGTGCGTAGCGTTGTAAGTTATCCGCGCTCATGCGCCCGAACGCGGTACGGAAAATCGCGGCTTTGGCGGGAATGCTGTCCAAATCACCCAACAAGGCTTTATCCGTCCCCATGATAAGGTGTTGGTAACGGCTGCTGGCTTGGTAGTGATTGATCCACGCTTCCATTGCGGGAAATTGTGATTTCAAGGCGTAGGACGTGTCCACCACCACCAGCACCGTGGGTTGATGTTGGCTGAGGTAAACGTGTGTTCCCGCCCATGCAGCGGCGTGCAAGGCAATGAATACAGCGAAGACTTTCAAGGCTTTCACGAGCACCTCGCTTACATTTCAGAGTTTAATAAATTACCAATACGGAACGATGCCGAACCCGTGGTCGATTCGGTATACGCGCCTTCTGCCCAGCTTGCCATGTCTTTGAGCGCGGGTGAGCTGAGTTCGTAAGCAATGGTGTGAATCGGAATGCCAGCCGCCTCCATGAGTTTTTGGGTGGTGTTGAAGTCCACGCCCGTATTGGTTTCGCCATCCGACAGCACAAAGATCACGGTTTTGTAATCAGGGTGGGTCTTTTTGAACGCTAGTAGCAAATCAGCGGCGGCTAAGGTCGCGCTGTAAGTGGCGGTTTTGCCACCGACGGAAAGCTGTTCTACCGCGCCATTAAACAGCGATTTTTGCTGTACGTTGAATGCTGCAATCGGTAAGTCGACATTGACATTATCACTGTAGGACACTAACCCAATCGCATTGGTGGAGCTGATTAGGTCCGACGATTCAATCAAGGCTTTTTTTAAGTTTTTAATGCGTTCGCCTTCCATTGATCCTGAAATATCGGTAACAAAAACAGCCGCAATTGGTTTGCCACCGGACTTTTTCTGTTTCCACAATTTTTGCGCTTGGGCGATCACATTGCCATCTGGCGTTTTGTAGGCATCTTGGTAAGCCATGCTCGTGCCAAAGTTGTATTTCTGCAAGACCGCTTGTTGGTTATTCACGAATTTAGCAAATAATTTCAGCACTTCCTGTTCATCGGGGTCAGCCGCACTGGTGGCGTACAAGGGGTTGTCGTGGCGCACGCCGAATGGCACGAATTGGTAATCGTTCATCCCCGTCATGCTTAGCCACGTTTGTTCACTGCCCACAAAACCGTCCAATACGCCGCTGCCCATTGCCGCGTCGCGCATTTGCAAGGTGTTTTGCGCCACGAAAGGCACGCCCGCTTGGAAGGCTTCAAACGCGCTGGCAACATCTGGCGACAACATTTGCGTTTGATCACCTTTGGCAAAGGCATCTAATACCGTGAGCAAGAAATTCAAGCCCGTGGCGGATTGATACGGGTTGGTGTAGCCCATTGCAAACGAGCCATTACTGACATTGGTGAGTAATTTGGCAATGTCGAGTTTGTTATCGCTGGTGATTTGGTCGAGTTTGGCTTTTTTCACAATAATGCCTGCCACGCTCGGCGCGGTAACGGCGGCAATCGTGGTGACTTTATTGCTGCTACTATTGACCAAATTGCCCCATAAAGCATTAGCGGGGGAATAAGCTTCGGGGAGGTATTGCCCTGTCATAATGAACTGCGCACCCAAGCCCGAATCGAGTTTGCGAATGGCAATCGCCGCCTGTTTGCCATTGCGTAAAGTTTGATGGGATTGGTTAAACTGTTCGGCAAGTTCCAGATATACCCCATCCATGCCTTTGCCTGCTTTATCAGCGGAGGCGAAAATTTCCGCCGCTTCAACGCTGGAGCTGTCGGTAGCAGCGTTGAGTAAGGGATATTCGGCTAAATCCGGCAACATAGCCAGCAAATTGGTGCGAGTAAGCTGAATATTGGCGCGGTATTGGTTTTCATTGTGTGTGGGGTGAACGGAGTTTTGCACCAGTTCGTGAATTTGCAGTTCTGCGGCGGTTTTGGCTTCGATGCTATTTGTGGGGGCATCTGTTGTGGATTTATCGCTGCACGCCGTCAACAACGCCGCTAATAGGGTAATCGCGGTAAAAGGGGGAATTGCATTTCGCATCTTAACGGTTTCCTGTTTGGTTCGCGATTTGCGCAAGGCTTATCAGGCGTGTGAGGGTGTCCATACGTTCAAATTCGCTATATGAGCGAATATTGGCAATTTCGACCGCAGTCTCATTAAGTGCTGCGAAAAATTGGTTATTTTCTTCGAGTAATGTCTGTAAGCGTTGCTGTTGCTCTTGTGTTAATTCAGCTTGTTCGGTGCGAGTCGAATCGGCTTGATGACGGCTCAAGCCCGCTAAACTGTGCCCAACGGCAACCATATCGCTTAAGTTCTGAATAACGTGTTCTTGCACAGCACGGGCGGCGTTGAGATACGTTAGTGGGGTGAATTGTTTGCCCATAAAACGCGTTTCCACCACTGAACGGTAGTCATTGAGAATGTGCATTAAGGTATCAGCTTGTTGCACCGCTGCATGGATGCGTAAACTTTGTAAACTCGCACGCGCGTATTGTAGTTTTGCCATCAGCGCATGGTGTTCGTTGAGGTTGCGTGCTTGCCACCATTGCGCTTCATCCGCATCGTGATACCCCAACCAGCGGTATAATAAAGGCACGCTGAGGGTGGCACACACCGCTACTGTGGCATAAACTGCCATCAACCACCACGCGGCGGCAAACCACCATGCAAATAAACCAAGCAGTATCACCGACATGACGGCGGCAAGCGCGGTATAAGCCGCCACACTGCGCAAGGGGGTTGCTGTAGAAATAAGCCTTCTCCTCAACGGTTTCCCAAAATCATATACTTTTGCACGGGTCTTTGCATCAGGCCGTAGTATTTTCGACTGAGGGTAGTGTTATACGCTACTTCCCGTTCTATGCACCAGTGTGTGTCAGTGATGTGGCAGAATCTTCTTTGAACACTAAAAACAAATAGGAGATTCAATATGTTATCCGTTTTCCGACAAGCATTGGTGATTTTATTATGTGTTGCTCAATTCGGTTGTGCAACACAGGCGTTACATCGTCAAACCACGACAACACGTTCAGAAAATCTCAAAAGTTTTCTCATTACCCAAGATGCTCAAACGCTAATCATTGCAGGGGAGGAACATCACTTTATTTTTCCGTTGGGGCAGCCGTTAAAAACCTTACTGACATGGCAGGGACGAGCAAAATTAACCCCCAGTTTCCAGAACTTCGAGGTTGATAAAGGGCAAACCATCAGCGGGCATTACACATTGCAGGTACAGATCACGCAGTTGGACACCACGGAACAAGCCTTTTTACGTCAACAGGGTTTTAAACCCAATGCAGCGGGCGACCAGTTGGCGTATTCTGCGGATATTAAGGGAACGCGCTATTTAGCGGGTAGTGTGAAAGTGCCACAAACTGCGTATTTTCGGCAGCCCTATCGTATCGACGTGACTGAGCCGGAAGGTGCAGGTGAAGCCATTGGTAAACTGGCTTTGACCCCCGTTACTTTGGCGGTTGATGGTGTATCGATGGTGTTAGGTGGTGTTGTGCTAATCCCCTTATTTGCAAGTTGGGCATTGAGCGATAGTAACTCTTGGAAATAAACTCAATGGTGATTTTAACCGTACATATTAGGGTACAGCTCGACAATCATGGTGGCAGTTTGCTTGAATAAATAGGGGTAAAAATGAGACTCTTCCAAAAGGCATGTCATATTTCCGCAGGCGTTTAGGGCGCATCCTAGGTTGTGGCTTGCCTTTTGTCCTTTGATTGTGTTGATTAGTCTGAGATGCATTGGTGTTCGTTCTCATTATCTCATTAAATTCTGCCTTATTGGGTAATTAATCTATCCTGTTCTCAAGTCTTTGGGCGGTATTCATGAGAAATCGACACATTCATATTTTTACCATTAATTATTTTAGTGAGTATTTAGATCAGTTCGTTGAAACTGTTATTAAACAGGATTATCCCTATCCAGTCGTTGTACATATTCTGGATAATTCTGGTGAGCTAAAGTCAAATAAATATGCACACTTGGCAACCCCGCAATGTCAGATTGAAATCTTACTCGCACCGCGTAATTTGGGATTTGGTCGTGGACATAATTATTTATTTAAGCAGTCTTTAGCAACGATTCGTGCGGATGATTGGTTGGTGATTGCTAATAATGACTTACTGATTCCTAATGATTTTATGTCGGAATTTTTTGCGACATTGGATGATAATGAGCGTGCTATTTACTCACCACAAATCATGACGCTGCGTGATGGTGAAGCGTTACTGTGGTATTCGGGGGCTAATGTTGGGCGGTGGACGGGTAATATTTACTTTAATAAAACCCCCTTAACGGGCCGAGATAAATCAACAGAATTTATTCCTGCAACATTCATTGTTATGCAAGCAAAGTATTTTGCAGAATTGCGCGGCTTTTCACGCAAGTTTTTTATGTATTGTGAAGATTTAGATTTATGTATCCGAGCCAGAGCGGCTGACATGTATTTGGTGGTCAAGCCTGTCAATTTAACGCATTTCGTTGGTTCGGGAAATAAAGGCTCTTATTCAGATTTATTCCTCTATGAAATGACGAAAAATACTTATTATTGTATTGATAAAGGGATTATTGGGATTAAGCCTTTTGCGAAAATCGGTTTCTATTTCCGTTATCTGTTCTTGCGTTATATTCAATTAATATTTTTCTCGAAAAAACCGTGGCAGCAGTGTGCACTTGTAACGCGAGGTTGGTTAGATGGTATTTCGTTCACCAAAACGGCATAGCGTGCGATAATCACCAAGGAATAGCAAGACAAGGAATATTGCATGTTAAAGCTGGGTCGGCATAATTTGCTGCGCGTTGTCAAAGAGACAAGTATTGGTGTGTTTTTGGATGGTGGTAGCTATGGCAACATTTTGCTGCCCAAGCGTTACGTCCCTAGCGATTGCCAATTGGATAGCTGGATCAAAGTTTTTATCTACTTGGATTCAGAAGATCGTCTCATCGCCACAACAGCCATGCCAATGGTGAAAGTGGGTGAATGTGCCAGTTTGAAAGTGGTGGCTGTGAGTCGGTTTGGGGCATTTCTGGACTGGGGGCTACCCAAGGATTTGTTAGTGCCACGGCGTGAACAAGCACACCTTATGCAGGAGGGGCGTTCGTATGTGGTTTATGTGTATGTCGATGAGAAAACGGAAACCATTGTTGCTTCATCACGTTTGGAACTGTTCTTGAACGAGTTCGGTGGGGACTTTGTTCCCCAGCAGGCGGTGGATTTGCTGATTTATGAACGTTCTGAAATAGGTTTTAAAGCCGTGGTGGACGGTACGCATTTGGGGCTTTTGTACGCTAATGAAGTGTTCCAACCCTTAAGCGTAGGACAGCGTGTGCAGGGCTATATAAAAGGTATTCGCCCAGACCGACGCATTGACCTTGCTTTGCAATTACCTAACACCGTGGTACAGGATACATTGGCGCAGCGTATTTTGGATCATTTACAGGCGAATGGTGGCAGTTCCTCTTTTAGTGATAAAAGCGCACCTGAGGATATTTACCGCGAGTTTCATGTCAGCAAAGCTCACTTTAAACGGGCACTTGGGCTGCTTTATAAACAGCAGCTTATTGTGTTGGAAAAAACCGGAATACGGCTGCCGTAATTCCGATTTTCCTATTTTATCAGCTTGTTACATGAGTGTGGCATTAACGAAGAAATGTGTGATGATGCTGGCGATGTAACCCAGTGCGACTGCCCATGCCCATTTTAGGTGGCTGGCGAATGTGTAAATACCGCGTGCTTGCCCCATTAATGCGACACCTGCGGCAGAACCAATCGACAATAATGACCCACCTGCGCCAGCAGTTAATGTGACCAACAACCATTGCCCGTGGGACATCTCAGGATTCATGCTGATAACGGCAAACATAACAGGGATATTATCAATCAATGCAGATAATATTCCGATGAAAATATTCGCCCATGTTGCCCCCAAGTCATTATAAAAAATATCTGAGAGTAAGGTCAGATACCCAAATGCGCCCAAACCACCCACGCAGAGAATAACACCGTAGAAAAACATTAATGTATCCCATTCGGCGCGTTGAATTTGTGTGAAAATATCAAATCGCCCGACATTGCTTTCTTGTGTGTCATTGCTAGGGTCATTGTCACTGATCTTTAAGTACCAGCCGTACAATTTCAGCAGGCTCAATCCAGTCATCATGCCTAATACAGGTGGCAGGTGCAGCGAGTTATGAAAAACGACAGCTAGAGCAATGGTGACAATAAACAACCCCAAAACCACAAAACCCCCACGTTTGATCGTTACCTGTTCTTGCACAGCGTTGGGTTTGCCCTGTTCCAAAAAGTACGACATGATGAGTGCTGGAACGAGCCAATTGACCAGTGATGGAGTAAATAATACAAAAAACTCAGTGAATTGAATGATACCCGCTTGCCAAACCATTAAGGTTGTAATGTCACCGAACGGACTCCAAACACCACCTGCATTCGCCGCAACAACGATATTGATACAGCCTAGGGCGACGAATTTGGGATGATCCGTTGCAACGGCAATAAGCACTGCCGCCATCAATAATGCGGTGGTGAGATTGTCGGCCAATGGGGAGATGAAAAAGGCAAGTCCCCCTGTGATCCAAAAAATAGCGCGTAGTGAAAAGCCACGAGATACCAGCCACGCGCGTAATGCGGCGAATAATTGCCGTTCGTCTAATGTATTAATAAATGTCATGGCCGCTAATAGGAATAGCATTAATTTGGCATATTCCAATAAATTATGGTCAAGCAAACTCAACATTTGCGCAGTTTGGTTAAGCGCACCATAAGCAAGAGCCACTAGAATCCAAATTAATCCAGCAGCTAACATGACTGGCTTGGATTTGCGCAAATGCAATGTTTCTTCAGCAATAACCATGCTATAAGCAACAACAAAGAGTATTAATGCTGTAATGCCAAAACCTGTCCCTGTCAGCAGCGGTAGGGGCATTGCCTCGTGGTGCGCTGCTCCTAACGATTCAGGCGCGGCAAGCAAACTGATTGGGAAAGCGAAGAGCATAACCCCGAGAAGCAATCGGTATAAATTATCGTAAGTCATCGTTTTTACTATAAAAGTTGCTGGCTAAGTAGCCGTTAAATCAGGAAATCTAATGTAAATAAAGTATAAATGCAAATGACCTCAGGTTGTGATAAGGGTATGAAAAAAGCAGAAAAGAACGTTTTCTGTCGGTCTTATTTACACCTTTTTTACACTTCAGATGCCATGATTAGCCCATCAACAGGATTCCGGCTGGGAGGCGGGTCTTGTCGGTTGAAAGGTGAGAACACGTCAGTCTTAAACCAGACATTCAAAATTCTAAATAATTATCGCCACTGCTCAGGGCTTTTTGTGTATTTTTTGCACCATAGTAGGCGTGTTTTCAATAGTTTTTTGCAAACGGAGGAGTCATTTAATGGCATCAACAGTCAACTGGGATGCGATCAGTCGCGACCCGCGCTTTCAGGCACTACACAAGAAAAAAACGACTTTCTTGTGGGGTCTGATGATCTTTTCAATTATCTACTACTTCTTGCTTCCTATCGGGGCTGCTTATTACCCTGAACTCTTCAAAGGTAAAGTCTGGGGACCAATGAACGTTGGTATCCTGTTCGCTTTGTCTGAGTTCGTGGTAGCGTGGACAATCGCTGCGGTGTACGCACGTCGTGCAAACCGTGATTTCGATGCAATGGCGGCTGAAATCGTTACTGCGCACACTGGCAAGTAATAGAGGGGTAGGGTAATGAAAAAATCTTTATGGTTAGGTTCTTTAGCAATGTTGGCTCTGGCTGCTCCTGATGCGTTTGCAGAAGGCGGTGCGGTTGCTGACAAGTTCAAATGGCTGACGTTCTTGGTCTTCGGTGCGATTATCGCTATGACCATGTACGTTACTTATCGTGCAGCAAAACAAACTGCATCTGCTGCTGACTTCTATGCTGCTGGTCGTTCTGTTACTGGTGTACAAAACGGTTGGGCGATTGCGGGTGACTACCTGTCTGCTGCTTCCTTCTTGGGTATCGCTGGTCTGATCTCGCTGTACGGTTATGACGGCTTCATGTACTCCGTTGGTTGGTTGGTGGCCTACATCACTGTATTGTTAGTCATTGCTGAACCCTGCCGTAATATCGGTAAGTACACATTGGGTGACATCCTCGCTTTCCGTAACAACCCAAAAGCGGCGAAAACCGTAGCGGCTATCTCTACTGTTACCGTTTCTACCTTCTACCTGACCGCGCAAATGGTCGGTGGTGGCGTTCTGGTTAAAACTTTGATCGGTATCGAGTATGAAGTATCCGTTATCGCAGTAGGTATCTTGATGCTGACCTACGTTGTTTTCGGCGGTATGAAAGCAACTACTTGGGTTCAAATCATCAAGGCCGTTCTGTTGGTAACAGCTTCTATCCTGTTGGTATTGTTCACTTGGGGTCAGTACGGCTTCTCTTTCCCTGGCTTCTTAGATGCAGCGGTTAATAACCCTGACATTCAAAAGCAAGTGGCGAAATTGCTCGGTGACGCAGCAACTAACATGACTCCGGAAGAACTGGGTCAACGCTTCTTAGAACCAGGTCTGTACCTGAAAAACCCGATCGACCAAATCTCTCTGGGTATGGCGTTAGTACTGGGTACTGCGGGTATGCCTCACATCCTGATGCGCTTCTTCACCGTTCCAACTGCACAAGACGCGCGTACTTCCGTTATCTGGGCGATGGCTATCATCGGTGGCTTCTACGTTCTGACCCTGTTCTTAGGTTTAGGTGCTGCGATGAACGTAACACCAGCGGCGATTGCTGGCTTGGATAAAGGCGGCAACATGGCTGCTCCATTACTGGCGCAATTCGTTGGTGGTGGTCCTGAATCTGTACTGGGTAACTTGTTCTTAGCCTTCGTTTCTGCGGTTGCGTTTGCGACTATCGTTGCGGTTGTTGCGGGTCTGGTATTAGCTTCTGCTTCTGCTATGTCTCATGACATCTACGTTGGTGTTATCCGTGGTGAAGGTGCAACAGCACAAGAGCAAATCACTGCTGCTCGTGTTGCAACAGGTATCGTTGGTGCATTGGCTATCTACGTTGGTATCGCGGCAAAAGGCCAAAACGTTGCCCACTTGGTTGCGTTGGCGTTCGCGGTTGCGGCTTCTTCTAACTTGCCAGCTATCTTCCTGACCATGTACTGGAAGAAAGCCAATACTTACGGCATCGTTGCCGGTATGTTGGTGGGTGCAGGTACTGCAATCCTGTTGGTATTGATTTCTCCGAACATGACTTACCCATTAGCGAAAATTGCTGATGCGAAGAAAGTTCTGGATGGTACACCAGCGGCAGCAGCCGTCGAAGCAAAACCAGCACAATGGAGCTTCTCTTGTGAACTGTTTGCTGACCCAGAATGTAAGAAAGAAGTGAAAGCTGCTCCAGAAAAACCAGCCGTACCTGGTGCGCTGGCTAAATTGGAAAAAGCAAAAGCTGATCTGGCTACATTGACTGATGACGCTGCAAAAGCTGCAAAAGAAAAAGAGATCAAAGGTTTGGAAAAATCCATCAAAGCTGCGCAAGAAGACCTGACTAAATTTACAGGTCAAACTACCAGCATGGTTGGCTTAGAAAAACCAATCTACCAATTGAAAAACCCTGGTTTGATCTCCATTCCATTGGGCTTCTTGGTTGCGATCCTCGTTTCTCTGTTCACTCGTGACCCACGCTCTGATGAAATGTGGGATGAGTTGTATGTTCGTCAAAACACCGGTATCGGTGCAGAAGGCGCACACGACCACTAAGATGTTTGTTACTGTTCAGGCCAAATGTTAATGCATTAGCCTGAACGGCAAATCATCAACAAAGACCCCCGACTTGTTCGGGGGTTTTTCGTGTTCCCTACCCAAGAGCAAAATGCATGTCGCCATGGAAAATCGTCTTAGCACGCATCAATAACGAACGGTTAACTGCTTGGCAATCCTACCTTTGGGCTTGTGCTTTCCCAGCGTTAGTCAGTGTTGTGTGTTTCCCACTACTGAACGTATTGGACATTGCGAATATTGTGATGTTGTTTTTGTTGGAAGTATTTTTGTGCGCATTATGGTTGGGGAAACGGGCTTCATTGATTGCTGCTATTTTGTCGGTTTTGTTATTTGATCTTATTTTTGTCCCCCCCCGATTTGCACTGGTTACTAGTACGTTAGAACATTTAATTACCCTTGTGGTGATGCTATTGGTGGCGGTGGTGACAGGGCAATTAACGGCCACTATTTTGGCGCAGAATCGTGCTTTAACAGTGAGTAAAGAACAAGCATCTGCCTTGTATCAGATGGCGAGGGAACTCGCAGGTGCTGTGGATAGGGAGCAAGTCGAAGCGATAGCAAGGCGATACCCCAATAATGATGCCACGATTTCCTTGCTGAGTATTGCGCGTGAGCGCGTTCATTTTGAGGAAATGGCGCAGATGCATTCCATTCAAATGGAATCGGAACGGTTACGCAGTTCGATTTTGTCATCGCTTTCCCACGACTTACGCACGCCACTGACTGCTCTGGTGGGTTTGACAGAAACCTTGAATCACCACGCAGAGAAGCACCATTTATCAGCTATTCAACGCGAAAGCATGGAAGCGATTCATGAACAAGCAGTTCGTTTAGCTGAAATGGTCGCTAAACTGTTGGATTTAGCGCGGTTGTCAGCGGGAACGGTGCGTTTAAACAAGGAATGGCAACCCATTGATGATGTTATTGCCACATCTCGCCAATTGTTGTCATTAGCTTTGGCAGATTATCAAGTTCGCGTTACTATACCGCCGCATTTCCCGTTATTATCGTTCGATGCGGTTTTGATAGAGCGTGTTATTGGCAATTTGTTAGAAAATGCTACTAAATATGCGCCAAAAGGCAGTGCCATTGTGATTGAGGTGCAGCAGTGGGATGCTTATGCCAAAGTTTGCATACACGATGGGGGAAGTGGTTTTCCTAGCGCGATTGTCGCAGCGAATCAGCGAGCTGTTATGAATCACGAGATGATGCCGCGTTTAGGTTCAGGTTTAGGTCTGGCGATTTGTGAAGCCATATTGAAAGCCCACGATGGTCAATTATTTCTAACGCAAGATGTCCAAACACAAGGTGGTTGTGCTTATTTTACTTTACCGTTGGGCACGCCGCCCACGATGGATGATGAAGTGGATGATGCTGAGTTGGGCGAGGGAATTTTGTAATGACAACTGGAAGCGTATTGGTTGTTGAAGACGAACCAAGAATCCGCCATTTTTTACGCATGGCGTTGGAGGGGGAAGGGATTCGGGTGTTAGAGGCCCATTCTCTCGCTAATGGCATTACGCTAATGGGTGAACAAGGTGCAAGTTTGGTTATTCTGGATTTGGGTTTACCAGACGGCGATGGTATGGATTTTATTCGTACCGTGCGTGATTGGTCGAGTGTTCCTATTTTGGTGTTGTCGGCACGCAATCTGGAAGCGGATAAAGTCACCGCTTTGGATGCGGGTGCGGATGATTACCTAGCTAAACCTTTCGGTGTGGCGGAACTACTAGCAAGAGTGCGGGCATTAAAACGTCGTCGGGATCGCGCTGGTGATGAAGGTTCGGCGATTGTCAGTTTTGGTGATGTAGTGGTGGATCGAGCCAGCCGCTTGGTCACGAAAGCACAACAAGGTGTGCACCTTACCCCGCGAGAATACCATTTGCTGACTGTTTTATTATCGCAGCCGGGCAAAGTGATTACCCAACGTCAGTTGTTGCGTGATGTTTGGGGGGCAGGGCATTCTGAAGATGGACATTATGTGCGGATTTACATTGGACGCTTGCGCCAAAAATTAGAGCTAGACCCCACCCAACCCAAGCACATTGTCACAGAAACAGGGGTCGGTTATCGGTTTGTGGCAGGCTAATCCCACTAAAAGTAGGGTTGTTTATCACAAATTTACAGTAGGCTGCATAGAATCGCTGACGTATTAATCGTTTAGGTTGTATCAGTCTATGGAATCTTCAGTTGCTATTGAAACTGCCAAACACGCGCTGTTGCTATTTGGCCTTATTCTTGCCATCGGTTCATTCTTTGGCATTATTGCTAAAAAATTAAATACACCAGATGTGGCGGTATTTTTATTGGTGGGAATGCTATTAGGGCCGGAAGTGTTGGGCTGGGTCGATATTGAGGCGGATTCTGCCGTCAATCAACTGATTTTGATTTTTGGTTCTTGTTATATTTTGTTTGATGGCGGGGCTTCTTTACGCCTGAAAGTGCTAAAAGAAGTGTGGCTGACAGTGGTTATCCTCGCTACGTTGGGTGTGTTGATTTCCTTATTTGTCACGGGAATAGCTGCGTATTGGATACTTGGCATTCCCTTTGTGATTGCATTACTGCTCGGTGCAACGCTGGCTTCGACTGACCCCGCTACCTTAGTCCCCGTCTTCCAACAAGTTAAAATCCGCGAGCGCGTGGCGCAAACCGTGATGAGCGAATCAGCGTTCAATGATGCAATGGGAGCGATTGCAACGTTTACGGTTTTGGGTATTGCGACAGGTCATGCCGAATTTTCATTGGCAGGTTCGATAATGGAATTGCTCTGGCAATCCCTGTTAGGCATTTTGGTCGGTGCGGTTCTGGGGTATTTGGCCGTGTTGTTGGTTGCACATGAACGATTCAACTTTTTGTTGGAGTACGCGCCCATCGTAACCTTGATGGCGGTGATTGGCGCATACATGGGAGCAGATGGCGCACACGCTTCTGGCTTCATGGCAGTCTTTACCTTTGGGATTATCATGGGGAATCGCGATATGCTCGGCTTTACTATGGAAGAACGTGAAACCGAACGCATGGAAGATTTTATCCTAACGACAGCCTTGATTATGCGCATGTTCATTTTCATCTTATTGGGGTCGCAAGTGAATTTTGCACTCATGGGCGAATACTTATGGGCGGGTATTGCTGTGGTACTGATTTTTATGTTCATTGGTCGCCCGCTGACTGTCTTTGCCTGTGCCGCGTTGGATCGTAAGGCCAAATGGACGCGCAATGAATTACTATTCATGTGTTGGACACGCGAAACGGGCGTAATCCCTGGTGCGTTAGCGGGTATGTTAGTCGGGATGAAAGCCCCCGGCGCAGATGTGGTTGCCTCGGTCACATTTATTGCCATTCTCATGACGATTCTGATTCAAGCAACCACCACCAAATGGGTGGCAGCACGTTTAGGGCTATTGGAAAAAGCGTAAGGCCGTTAAGTTTCGTAAAGGTCGGGTATTACTCGACCTTTATCGCAATTGGAATTTAGTGTGGAATCCAACGGAACAAAAATTCTTTTTTGACCATCACCCAAACAATAGCCAATAAGCTTGTGTGAATCGCTGTGTTCACCCAGAAATGTTGATAATTGGGGAATGGAGTATTTTCAATGAGCAATAATAAAAAGATATGCACAAAGAATATATAGAGTGTGGCTTGCCCCAATGGAATAAAAAACCAACCCAGTAGTGCGTGAATAGGTTTCCAGAAAGCAGTTAGCAAAGCATAAACAGCAATGAATAATACTACAACATTGAGTAGTCGCCCAATGCCTATTTTACTTTTCATGAAGTATTCAGTGTAAATACTCTGAAAAGTTTCTGGTGATATGAGATTCAGGGTTATCCATTGCGGGACATGTGGCATAGGATGACACCACGTTAGTAATAAAAAAAACAAAGATAACAGTACACAAAGATAAATGAGGTATTGCCCTTTAAGCGTATAAAAAAAACTGACGATTTCTTTTTTATAATACCCCGCGACGACACCATGTATATAGATTAACTGCCATGCCATGATGGGAAAAGCATACTCAAATTGCGCACCCGTAGGACGCAATGATTGAAAAGGTGCGCCATAATGAATGACGTAAATTACCCAACTGATACCCAATAACAACCGAACGCGCTTTTGAGTAATCATGAAAAAAACCAGTGGGGTAAAAAGTATAAACATTACTACATACATGCCGATGATTTGGAATTGATGTGGCCCAATTCTTAGTAGTAAGGCTTGGCTAATAACTTCCGCAAGTTTGGCATCTAACGGTGGATATAACAAATAGGTTTGGTTGGCTGGTGCATCATAAAAAGTGGTGAGAGCACTGCTGTCAAGCCAAGGAAGGTAACGAAGCACGGCAATAATTAAAATCACAATAACGCTAATCCGATACAAATCAACAGAGCGTTGAATTAAATATGGCATGGCGGCTGATAAGCCCTCATTTTTCACTTTTTTACCGTAAACCATACCAACAACAACGCCTGATAAAATGACGAAGATTTCTGCTGTGGAAATGAGACCGACCCGTTCCCAGCCAATAAACATCAATAACGAAAAATAATCAAAATGGCTGGCAAACAACAATGGAATAACAAAACCGCGCATAAAATCTAAACGCAGGTCGCGTGTAGCTCCTGTTTCGGGATATACCCACCCAGTTGGTAGGTAATTAAGCAACGGATGAGCGGCTGATAAAGGATGACTGAGCATAAATACCACCTCTTATCATTTTTATATGTTATATCAGTTCATGTTATTAACTATTGCGGTAACACGCAAGCAATAACCGTTAAGCCAATAAAAACGACGGGCAGCGTGCAAAGTAAGAGTGGCACAAAAAAGAAAGCCGAGCAAAATACTCGGCTAAATCCATCTACAAAGAGAGTCAGAAAAATCATGTGACTACTTGGGTTTTACATTTTCACCGTTCGTTTTAGAGCGGCTACCGTTTCGTCATGTGGTCATAATCTCATAAAGCTATTTAATAAACTTGATTAATGTTGGTAAAAGGAAAATTGTTGGCGATGATTGGAATCAACGGTAGAAAATCCCGTGTGAACAACTCCGTTCGACCAGATACGCGATCGAACGGTATTCCATCAAAAGCAGTTTTGCCATTAGCGGCAATGTTTACGAGTGCGATTGAAGCGTGCCACAATGACAAAGTACCTCGTTCGCGGAGAAAACTCATGCAGTTGATGCTCGATATTCCTGAAAAATTCTTTGCTTATCAAACACCCAAAGAGCTGATACGCCTGCTGAAACTGAATACCGCTATTGATCTTTATCGGCGTGGCAAACTATCGGCAGGGGCAGCGGCTGAATTTGTGGGCGACCTTGACCGTTACGAGTTTCTCTACGAATGCCGCCAACACGGGATTGAACCGCAAACCTACGACAATGTTGAAGAGCTACAAGCCGAAATCGATATGCTGGCAAAGGATTTAGCATGATTATCATTGCGGATAGCTCGCCTTTAGTCGCTTTGGCACTGTGCGATTGCTTGCATGTTTTGGATAGGCTCTTCGGTGAAGTCCGAGTGTCGCAAACCGTTTATGAAGAGGTGACTGTTGGGAACAAAACTGGATCAGTAAAACTTGCTCTTTATTTACAGGGTAATTTCATTCATTAGTCAAGACTCACTCTTTAAAATCAATGGCTTGAATATCTGAAGTGTGCTGCTTAAAAGGATGCCCAGTGATTCTCAATTGAAATGCAATGCCATTGATAAGCATGTTACCCTACTAACAATCACACTGTATCTGTGCTCAACAACCCCGTTTGACTAGACACACAGTTAGATGAAGATAAACTGGTTAGGGTGAATTATAATAGATGCTGAATAGTATTATGGCTGTCTAGCGTTTGCCTTAAACTGCCAAAGTTAAAAATAAGACTAACCAGTATTTTTCAGTAATTTTTTGAAGACAAATACCTGAGGAGTTATGGCCAGTTCCGAGCAACTGAAAGCTCTCGTGCTCTCGCATGTAGATAAAGATGACGACAGATTCTTGTCTGTGGCATTGCAGGTTGCTGCGCATGAAGCCAGAAGTGGCCATGTCCGTCTTGCTCAGGAATTGCGAGATATTGTTGAAAAATCCAGAAAAGCATCCCGTACACAAACCCCGGTATCCATAGCCAAAGGTATTCAGGATCATGCTGGGCTATTGTCTACATCACATCCAAAATACAGACTTGCTGATCTTATCATTAACGAGGAAATCAAACTCAAACTGACAAGGTTGATTCGTGAGCAACGCTTTATGGCTAAGCTCAAAAATCATGGTTTGTCACCAAGACGCAAGATTCTTCTGGTTGGACCGCCCGGAACTGGCAAAACATTCACGACTTCCATTTTGGCCGGTGAACTTGACTATCCATTGTTTCAGGTTCGACTTGATGCTTTAATTACCAAGTTCATGGGTGAATCAGCAGCAAAATTGCGTCAAGTGTTTGATGCCATCCGCGATGTCCGAGGCGTTTATTTTTTTGATGAGTTCGATGCATTGGGTTCCCAAAGAAACTCAGGCAACGATGTTGGTGAGGCGCGCAGGATACTGAACAGTTTCCTGCAAATGATCGAACAGGATGATTCGAACAGCCTGATAATCTGCGCCACCAATCACGGTGAAATACTCGACCATGCACTGTTTCGGCGCTTCGATGATGTAATTCGGTACGAGCTTCCCGGCGAAATGGAAATCACTACCTTGTTTAAAAACCGGTTACAGCCGTTCGTTGTCAAAAACTTTTCTTGGAAAAAGCTTGCCGCAAAAGCAAAAGGGCTTAGTAGTGCGGAGATTACACGAGCTGCGGATGAAGCACTTAAAGAACTGTTGATTCATGACTATGAAAAAGTCACTTTGCCGATGTTGGAAATGGCTATTTCCGACCGGAAAGAAATGTGCAACAGCTTCTTACTTGCAGAATAAGGAACAAAATGGCGGACAATAAAGATCTGAAGCCTCATATTTTCATCGGAAAGAACGGAAAATTAGAAAAATATACATCTCCCTCCAAAGGCGGAGGTGGAGGTATTGTTATTCCTCCGCGTGATCGTTCGACCCAAGCAGCCAACCTACAAAGCCAGCTCAATCAAGTTGCCCAAATGCAGACTCATCTTGTTGAACAAGCGGGATCACTCGGTCTGGAGTCAGTCATGGGTTTGCAGGTGACATTTGAGAGCTTTCCCAATATCAAAATGGCTATCGAGAGTCTTGCGGACGCCAAGCAGAAAATCGAGTTATTGAATGTTCGTGAGGTGGGCAATCAAATTCAGGCTACGATTTTGGTTCCACCCGGAAAGCTAGTTGCAATCGAGAGCAAGCTGGAAGCCTACTTGAACTACGCAACCGATAAAAATGGCAAGCCTCGTGATAATCAGAAATTGATCGACGCAATCCAGTCAATCCGTGCGGCTACAGTAGATAAGTTGTGGACTGATGATCCAGCGTTATACCCAGCAGATACTGAAACCAACATCTGGTGGGAAATCTGGCTACCTATTCTCGAAGATCGGTCAGCAGTAATCCACGATTTCAAGGTCGTTGCACAATACGCTGGCATTGAGACTTCCAATGATGTCCTAGAGTTTCCTGAACGCTCGGTTATTCTGGCCAAAGCCAGCAGAACACAACTCTCTTCCTCCGCATTGTTACTGTCCCATGTTTCCGAACTGCGTAAGGCCAAGGAAACAGCAGACTTTTTTGATTCATTGGAATATTCAGACCAACGCGACTGGATAGAAAATCTGATTAATCGTACCTCTCTACCTGCAAACACCAATTCGCCCTACGTTTGTATTTTGGATACCGGAACCAATAACGGCCATCCCCTTCTGCGGCCTTTCCTTGATGATAGCGATCAATATACCGTTGACCCGACGTGGTTACCTACAGATGACGATGGCCACGGCACTGGTATGGCGGGTCTTGCCTTATGGGGGGATTTGGTTGAACCACTAACAAACACAGAACCGCAACGGATCAATCACCGTATTGAATCGGTCAAACTGCTACGCCATTCCGGAGATAATGAGGGCAGGCATCTCGGCAATATTACGGCAGCTGGCATTTCACTACCTGAAATCTCACCGTATGACCGTACTCGCATTTTCACCATGGCTTTGTCGGCCAAGGATTCCAGAGATAAAGGCAAACCGTCCGCATGGTCTGCAACTGTAGACAATCTGGCCTGCGACTATCTGGGGGAAAATCTGAACCCACGCCTCTTAATTCTTTGTGCCGGAAATACGGGTGATGACCTTGTGGCGATGAAAGATTATCCCCAGCATAATGAGCAGCAGGACATACATGATCCGGGGCAGGCATGGAATGCGCTAACGGTTGGAGCCTATACCCAGAAGATCATGATTACCGAAGATGACGGCAGAGATTATCAGCCGTTGGCTCCAGCAGGTGGTTTGAGTCCTTACAGCACGACTTCAGTAGCTTGGGAAACATCCATGCCTATCAAACCTGAAGTTGTATTTGAAGGTGGAAATGTCGGTTTTGATGACTATAGTTGTGCAGGTTTGCATAGCCTGAAATTGCTGACAACACATCATCAACCAAATGTACGCTACTTTTCCACCTTTGAAGCCACCAGTGCGGCAACCGCATTGGCTGCAAAATTCGCAGCGGAGATTTATGCCCAATATCCGGGGTTTTGGCCTGAAACCGTGCGTGCCTTGATGGTTCATTCCGCTGAATGGACAGATGCCATGCGTACTCAGTTCGGTGATAACCGCAAAACTGACAAGCAAAATGTAAAATTATTGGTGCGGCGAGTAGGTTTTGGCGCTCCCAATCTTAGGAAAGCACTCTGGAGCGTACAAAATTCTCTGGCCATGATCATAGAAGATGAACTTCAACCGTTTGAAAAGAGTAAGAGTAAAGGAACCATCTCCACAAGGGATATGAATTTACATGATCTTCCCTGGCCAAAAGAGCAATTACTGGAATTGGGTGAGGCAGAAGTCCGCATGACTGTCACCTTGTCCTATTTCATTGAGTCCAACCCTTCAAGCCGCAATGTCTCCAGCAAATACCGTTACCCCAGCCATCAATTGCGATTTGATGTAAAACGGCAATTAGAATCCATTCAAGAATTTAAAGGTCGCATAAGCCGAGCTGCACGGGATGAGGAAGAGGGAACCAGTACCGCATCCAGTGATCCGAATTGGCTATTGGGGGATTTCCGACACAAGGGTTCCATTCATAAAGATATTTGGACAGGTTCAGCAGCCGATTTGGCTGAACGTGGACATATTGCCGTTTATCCCGCCATAGGATGGTGGCGTACCCGGACAAAGCTTGAAAAATATAACAAAAAAGCTCGCTATTCGTTGATTGTCTCGATTGAAGTACCAGAAATCGAAGTTGATCTATATACGGAGGTGATGATTGCTATCACCACTCCGATAATGACCTAAATTCCATCTAACTAGTTGGATAAAATTGATAATTTTTATGATTATTTAATTTTTCAACAACTCCGTTCGACCAGATACGCGATCGAACGATACTGCCGTCCTGAGTGCAACGATAAGCCGATTTCGCAGGTGCGGCTATTGCTAAAGCCTTCGCTACAACTGGCGGGCAGTTGTTGTTTCAGGCGTGACAGCGCGGCGGCATTGAGTTCGGGCGTGGTGAAACCTTTGTCACCCGCAAAGCCGCAGCAGCCTTCTTCTTCCGCTTCGATCACTTGTTTGGCGCACAAACCAGCGAGTTTGCGTAATGCGCCGTCCAAGCCGAGTTTGCGTGCGCTACAGGTGATGTGCAACGCGACACTGGTTTCTTGTTGGCGTAAGGGCGGTAAATGCGGCAATAGAAATTCGGCAATGAATCCGGCAGGTTCGTAGCATTTCAGCGGTTGTTTAAACTGTTCAATCATGCGCAAGGTACACGGGCTGGTATCGCACAATATCGGTAACGCGCCGTGTTCGCTGGCTTCCCACAACACTGTTTCTAGGGTTTGCACCGAAGCATTCGCGGTGTCGAGATAACCTTTACTGGCAAACGGCATACCGCAGCACAGTTCATCGACATTGGGTGGAATAATGGCGGCGAATCCCGCTTTTGCCAGCAAACTGTCCATAACTTGGCGCAAATCGCGGCGTTCTGCATCGTTTTCGCTCGTCCCCATCGTGCGGCTAACGCAAGCGGGGAAGTACACGACCTTACCATTGGGGGCATGGCGTTGTGGGCTAAACGTGTTCGCCTTACGCGGCAAATACGGATGCCACGTCGGAATGGCTTGATGCGTGAGATTGGTCAGACCTTTACTGAGTTTGGTCAACGTTGCTTCGCCCATGACATTGTGCGCGACATCGGCTGCTTGCAAACCGACTCGTGCGATGCTGGTAACGGCACGGATGTGTTTACCCATGAATGTGGCGATTTTCTCACCCGTTGCGGTGGTTTCGTTGCTGCGTCGACCGCGCACCAATTCACCCGTGTTAATCCCAATGGGGCAACGGGTGGCGCATAAACCATCCAAAGCGCAAGTGTCTTCCAAGGCATAATGCGCGTTCGCGGCGAATTGTTGCGCGGCTTGTGTGTCGCCAGCCGCCATTAAACGTGCTTGCTCGCGGGTGGCTACAATGCGTTGGCGCGGGGTTAAGGTTAGGTTGCGTGAGGGGCAAACTGGCTCACAGAAACCGCATTCAATGCAGCGATCGATTAAATCATCGGCAGCAGGCATGGGTTTGAGGTTCTGCAAATGCACATCGGGGTCTTCATTCAGAATCACGCCTGGGTTCAGCAAGTTACACGGGTCGAACAGGCGTTTAATCGCCCACATTAACTGGTACGCATCCGCACCCCATTCCAGTTCGACGAATGGAGCCATGTTGCGCCCCGTGCCGTGTTCGGCTTTGAGTGAACCGCCGTATTTCACCGCCACCAATTCAGACACCGCGTGCATGAACCCCGCGTAACGCTCGACTTCCGCTGCTGTGCTGAAATCTTGCGTGAACACAAAGTGCAAATTGCCTTCCAGCGCGTGCCCGAAAATAATCGCTTCGTGGTATTGGTATTGTGCAAACAATGCCTGCAAATCGCGCGTGCCCTGCGCCAAGCGTTCAATCGGGAATGCCACGTCTTCAATAATGACGGTTGTGCCCACCGCACGCACCGCACCAACCGCAGGGAATAAGCCTTTACGCACATTCCACAGCCGTGCGTATTCGGTTTTGTCGGTGGTAAATTCAGCGGGACGTAACAGGCTTTGCGTGGCGAGCGTGGCTTGCACTTGCGCGACTTTTTCCGCCAATTCGTCCGGCGTTGCGCCGCGCACATCGATCAATAAAGCGGCGGCATCGTCGCCCAATTCGCGTAAAAACGCTGGCATTCCGGCTTTATCTTGCACCGAACGCAATCCCGCGCGATCCACCAATTCCACCGCATCCACGGGTTGCGGTTTGAGCGCGGTCACGGCTAGACACGCGGCTTCAATGTCGGGGAAAAATACCAGCGCGGTGGCTTTGTGCGCGTGTTCGGGAACGGTGTGGTAATTGATTTCGGCAATGAAACCGAGCGTGCCTTCCGAACCAATCAGCAAATGTTGCAGGATGTCGATGGCATCGGTGAAATCGACCAAGGCATTCAAGCTGTAGCCCGTGGTGTTTTTTAGACGGAATTTGTGGCGAATCTTTTCGCTGAGTTCAGGGTTGGCTTGCACTTGCGCGGCTAACGTGGTCAAACCATTCAGTAATGCGCCGTGCGTTTGGCGGAATTGTTCACGACTTTGCGCGTCACGCGTATCCAATACCGCACCATCGGCAAAAATCACGCGCATCCCCGCAACGGTGTGGTAACTGTTTTGCGCCGTACCGCAGCACATGCCACTGGCGTTATTCGCAGCAATGCCGCCGATTTTGCAGGTATTGATTGAGGCAGGATCAGGGCCAATTTTGCGCCCTAATGGGGCAAGGTATTGATTTGCTTGTGCACCAATAATGCCTGTTTGCAACCGAATTTCGTCGCCATTGCGCAAAATTTCATAACCACGCCAGCTATTATTTTCCAGCACCACTAACACGGAATCGGTGACGGCTTGCCCCGATAAACTCGTACCCGCCGCGCGAAATGTCACGGGCACGTTATGCGCATTGGCTAAGCGCAAAATGCTGATGACTTCGCTTTCATTAGTGACTTTAACCACGACTTTGGGGATCAAACGGTAAAAACTCGCGTCCGTACCGTAGGTCAGGCGTTGTAAAGGCTCGCGAAAAATGCGGTTAGCGGGCAATGCTTCGCTTAACGCCTCGCAGAATGCGGCGTGATGCTGACGCATGGTTGTTCCTCCTCAGATACGGCTCTAGCAATTGGTAATACCAAATTAGTTCATTTTTGCACATTAGTGCATGAAATCGTTGACACTTTACTTCATTCCCCAATATTATCGCAACCACTCGGTAAATTGGTATAACCAAATTACCAGTTTTAGGAGGAGCATTGTCAATCGTTTCATTTCCGTGGAGGAGACCCCCATGCAAACTTGGGCGCAAATTTACGATCCACTGGGTAACTTGTGGCTGTCATCGCTGGTCGCATTAATTCCCATTGCGTTTTTCTTCATTGCCCTTGCGGTGCTACGCATGAAAGGGCATGTCGCTGGCACGATTACCGTGTTGCTGGCATTAGCTGTCGCGATTTTCTTCTATCACATGCCAGTTCCAATGGCATTGGCTTCTGCTGGGTACGGCTTCTTCTACGGTTTATGGCCGATTGCATGGATCATTGTTACCGCTGTTTTCTTGTACAAAGTTACAGTTAAAACTGGGCAATTCGACATTATTCGTAGCTCGGTCTTGTCGATTACCGAAGACCAACGCTTGCAAATGTTGCTGGTCGGCTTTGCCTTCGGTGCATTCTTAGAAGGCGCGGCAGGGTTCGGCGCACCTGTGGCAATCACCGCTGCGTTACTGGTTGGTTTGGGCTTTAACCCCTTGTATGCAGCGGGTTTGTGCTTGATTGCCAATACCGCACCAGTAGCTTTCGGCGCGATGGGGATTCCGATTACGGTTGCTGGACAAGTCACGGGTTTAGACCCGTTTCACATTGGGCAAATGGCAGGTCGTCAGTTGCCATTATTGTCTGTGATTGTGCCGTTTTGGTTAGTAGCGATCATGGACGGTTGGCGTGGGATTAAAGACACTTACCCAGCGGTATTGGTAGCGGGCGTATCATTCGCTGTTACCCAATTCCTGACCGCCAATTACATTGGTCCAGAATTGCCAGACATTACCTCAGCGTTGGTCAGTCTGATTTGCTTAACCTTGTTCCTGAAAGTATGGAAACCGAAAAACATTTTCCGTTTTGAGGGGCAAGAGCGTAAAGCCACTGACAAAGCTGAAGCAACGTACTCGGGTGGGCAAATTTTCAAGGCATGGTCACCGTTCATTATTCTGACTGTGATGGTGACAATCTGGAGCTTGAAACCGTTCAAAGCCCTGTTTGGCAAAGACGGTTTGCTGGAAAGTTGGGTGATTAAAGTTTCCGTTCCCTTCTTGGATAAACTCGTGACCAAAATGCCGCCGATTGTGGCAGAAGCGAAACCTTACGATGCGGTGTACAAATTCGACTGGTTCTCGGCGACAGGCACGGCGATTCTGTTAGCTGCTATTTTGACTTTATTTGTGTTACGCATGAAACCAGCGGACGCATTACGCACTTTCGGTGAAACGTTGAGCGAATTGAAACGCCCGATTTACTCGATTGGTATGGTGTTAGCGTTTGCGTTTGTGGCGAACTACTCCGGTTTATCCGCAACCTTAGCCTTATTATTGGCGGGAACGGGTGCTATGTTCACGTTCTTCTCACCGTTTTTAGGCTGGATGGGCGTGTTTTTGACTGGTTCGGATACTTCTTCTAACGCGCTGTTCTGTAGTTTGCAGGCAACCACAGCGCAACAAATCGGCGTTTCCGACACCTTATTGGTTGCCGCGAATACCACGGGTGGTGTCACGGGTAAAATGATTTCCCCGCAATCGATGGCAGTTGCTTGTGCGGCAGTTGGTTTGGTTGGGAAAGAATCCGACCTGTTCCGCTTTACCTTGAAACACAGCTTAGCGTTCGCCGCGATTGTCGGCATTATCACCACGCTACAAGCTTATGTGTTTACTTGGATGATTCCGTAAGTTCGGGGTTATGTTACACTCGGTCTTATCAAAATTGGTAAGACCAGAGTACATGAAAACCACAAGACTCTCCGATCACATTGCTGAACAACTCGAAACCATGATTGCTGAACAAGGTTTGAAAGCGGGCGAACGTTTACCCGCTGAACGCCAGTTAGCCGAACAATTGCAGGTATCACGCCCTTCCTTGCGCGAAGCGATTCAAAAGCTGATTAGCAAAGGCATCTTAACCAGCAAACGTGGCGGCGGAACGTATGTGCAAGAAGCCCCGAAAGCGGGTTTCGTTGACCCATTGTTGAATTTGTTTCGGGAAAATCCTGAATACCGTTTTGATGTGTTAGAGATTCGCCACGCCTTAGAAGGTAATGCAGCGTGGTATGCAGCATTACGCGCGACGGATGAAGATAAACGCCTGATTCAAGAGCGGTTTGAATGCATGTTGGCACAACACGGTAGCCCTGACCCGATGGACGAAGCACGCGCTGATGCGGCCTTTCATTTGTCAATTGTGGAGGCTTCGCACAATCTGGTGTTACTGCATGTGATGCGTGGGCTGTTTGAACTGCTGCAAAACAGCATTACGCATAACCTCGATAAGCTTTACACCCAACCGCGTGTGTTTGAACCGTTAAGCAATCAGCACCGTGAACTAATGGAGGCGGTGATTGCAGGTGAACCGGAACGCGCCCGTAAAGCTGCACAAGAGCATTTGGCATTTGTGGAAGATTCGCTCAAATCCATTGACGCGGACGAAGCGCGTAAAGTGCGTTCCCTGCGTCACCTTACGCTAGTAGGCAGGTAAACCATGACCCATAAACCCGATAGCATTTACTTTTTTGGCACATGCCTGATTGACCTAATGTACCCGCAAGCGGGCGTTTCCGCTGTGCAATTGTTGCAACGCGCGGGATTGAACGTGATTTTCCCGCCAGCGCAAACCTGTTGCGGACAACCCGCGTTTAACTCCGGCTACCGCGACGAAGCGCGTGCTGTGGCGCGGGCGCAAATCGCCTTATTCCCCAAACCCATCCCCATTGTTGTGCCGTCGGGTTCGTGCGCGGGCATGATGAAACACCATTACCCCGAACTGTTCGCCGGACAAGCTGATGAGGCGCAAGCGGTGGACGTGGCGAATCGCGTGTATGAATTTACCGAATTTCTGGTCGATGTCTTGCACATTGAACTCCAAGATTTGGGCGAACCCGTGAAAGTTGCCGTGCATACTTCGTGTTCGGCGCGGCGCGAAATGGGCGTTGCTGACAAAATCGAAACGTTATTGGGGCAATTGCAGTATGTCGAACGCCTCGAACAAGCGCGTAAACCCGAATGCTGCGGTTTCGGCGGTACGTTTGCGGTAAAAGAACCGGAAATTTCCGCCGCTATGGTGCTGGATAAAGTCAGCCACATTCGCCATACCGGAGCGGATAAATTGATTAGCCAAGACTGCGGCTGCTTAATGAACATTAGCGGCGCAATGGGCAAGCAAGGTAATCCCATCCCTGCCCAACACATTGCCGAATTTTTGTGGGAAAGAACCGGAGGGAACGCGGCATGACCAGCCAATTCCGCCTGCGTGTGGAGGAAAACCTCGCAAAGTCCGAAATCCGCGCCAATTTTTACCGCGCAATGGACGGTTTAATGACGCGCCGCTTAGACCAGTTCCCCGATAAAGCCGAACTGGAACGTTTACGCACGCAAAGCATGGCGATTCGTGCTAATGCCTTAA
Organism: uncultured Thiothrix sp.; assembly: GCA_964617055.1. GTDB lineage: Bacteria > Pseudomonadota > Gammaproteobacteria > Thiotrichales > Thiotrichaceae > Thiothrix. Next base: position 2,262 of record CAZTUZ010000001.1, on the reverse strand, counting down.
GCAAGCTGCCGGATTTGTTGGAACAGCTCGAAGCCAATTTAACCCGCAATGGCATTAACGTGCATTGGGCGCAAACCCCTGAACAAGCCAATCAAATCGTGCTGGGCATTATGCAGCAGCACAATGCCAAGTCGATCATCAAAGGTAAGTCGATGGTGTCGGAGGAAATGGGCTTAAACCATTTCTTGGAAGAGCACGGCATTGAAGCATTGGAATCGGATTTGGGCGAGTTCATTATTCAGCTTGACCACGAAACGCCATCGCACATTATCATGCCCGCGATTCACAAGAATCGTCTGCAAATCGCACAATTATTCCACGAAAAATTCCCCGACATTCCCTACACCGATGACGTGGACGAACTCACGCAAACCGCACGACGTATCTTGCGCGACAAGTTTTACGCTGCACCCGTGGGGCTTTCCGGCGTGAATTTCATGGTCGCAGAAACGGGTACGCTGTGTTTGGTGGAAAACGAAGGCAATGGACGCATGTCGACCACCGCGCCGCCTGTACACATTGCGGTCACGGGCATTGAAAAAGTCGTGGAAAGTTTGAGCGATGTTGCGCCATTACTGAGCATTTTGACGCGCTCGGCGACGGGGCAACCGATCACTACTTATTTCAATATGATTTCCAGCCCGCGCAAAGCGGGGGAAAAAGACGGCCCCGAAGCCGTGCATTTGGTGTTGCTGGATAATGGGCGTTCCACCATTTACAGCGACCCAGAATTGCTGGCGACCTTGCGCTGCATTCGTTGCGGGGCGTGCATTAACCACTGTCCGGTGTATGTGCGGATTGGTGGGCACAGTTATGGTACGGTTTACCCCGGTCCGATTGGGACGATTTTAGAGCCGCAAAAAGCGGGCTTGAATGTACACGGCGAACTCACGCAAGCCTCGACGCTGTGCGGTGCTTGTAGTGAAGTGTGTCCGGTTCGCATTCCGATTCCTTCCATTATCAATCGCTTGCGTTACGATGCCGTGCGCAAAGATCAGGAATCGTCCACCATTGGCGCGGGTTCACGCCGTACCTTGAGTGAAGCCGCAACGTGGAAAGCGTGGTCATGGGCGGCAACACACCCCGCGCTGTATCATGCGGGTTCAAATATTGCCACGCGCTTCAAAGGCATGATTCCCAGCAACTTAGGCGCGTGGACGAGTGTGCGTACCGCACCTGTGATTGCCGAATCCACCTTACATAACCGTTTGAAACTGTTGGGAGTTGCTGATGAGTAATACCGCTCGTGCCGCTATTTTGGCGCAATTACGTCAACCTCATGCCGCCAACTTGCCAGCGGCGAACCTTGCACAACACATTAGCCGTTACGAATGGGATACCGCTGAACGCATTCGCCGTTTTACCGAGCGCATGACAGCGGTGCGTGCCGAAGTGCATCAAGCGACGGCTGCAACGTGGTTGGATGTGTTGGCAACCGTTTGTGCGGACAAAGGTTTAACAAATTTACTGATCGCACCACAAACCGCACTTGGTAGCCAAATTCAGGCGCAAGCCGCACGTTTTCCCGCGCTCAAAACCTACGAGCAACCGATTGAAGCGTGGAAATCGGAACTGTTCTACGGCATTGATGCAGCATTCACCAGTACGCACGGCGGCATTGCCGAAACGGGCACGCTGATTGTCATGCCATCGGTAGATGAACCGCGTTTAATGTCGCTCGTCCCACCCGTGCACATTGCCTTGCTTGATTCGCGCCAGCTTTACACCACGTTTGCCGAAGCCATGCACGCACAAGCATGGGTGCAAAACGGGATGCCCACCAATGCGCTGCTGATTTCTGGGCCGTCCAAATCCGCCGACATTGAACAAACCCTTGCCTATGGCGTGCATGGTCCGAAAGAACTGGTGGTAATGGTGCTAACATAGTTTCCTATTCTAATCATGAGAAGCCTCAACCCCGATGACTAAACTAACCGTTATTTCAAACCTATCCAAATCTACCTGTAGCTAACTAAAAGTAGGCATGGTGTTGAATTCCTGCTTCGTTGGGGCTGGTTTCGTCTTTGGCTTTCGCCCAAGACCAGAGCCTTCCCCTCCACAGGCAGACACCGTGTAACTCACGGCGTGGTTGGCTAAATTCATAGCCGCGTTTACATCCCGATCATGGCTTGCGCCACAGGTCGGGCAATATGCCTCTCACGTTCAAGTCTTCAATGCCGATGGTGTGGAAACGGCGCGTTAGATCAGTGGTGAGTTGATGCAAAGAGTCTTTGCGGATATTGGCAATGCGTGCGTGAAGTT